>DOTA01000398.1 GCA_003513015.1 Chloroflexota bacterium | reverse complement strand
TATGGCAGCCCGCGGGGTTTGCGGCCCTCGAAGCAGGTGACCCCCAAAACGCGGCGATCTATTTCGCTCGCGCCACCACACAGAGATCACTTTCCCCGCAAGGCTACCTGGCCTGGGGCGCGGCCGAGTGGCAGATGGAGAATGCCGAAACCGCGCTACAAATCTGGCGTATCGCCGAAAAGATGGGTGTTTCCCCGGCTGAAACCCTGCCGCTCCAGGCCGAAGTTTTTCGCTTCACTGGGGATGATGATGCTCTTATCGAGAATCTCAAAGCACAACTTGAACTCCTTGATCGCAGACCGCAGCCCGCCAACCGCGGTCAGTTGTCCGCCGTTGGCGGGCTGGCCTATGAGTTGGGTTTGTTGCTCGCGGCTCACAATCCCGCGGCCGCGCCGGCTTACTTGCTGCGCGCCGCCGACCTCGATCCCTCTCTGGCTGCGCAGACCCGCGCTCTCAATTTTGCCATCCAGCGCGAACTCTCCAAAAATGATCCGGCTTACCTGTTGGTGATTGCCGGGCGCGAGTTAGCTAACCTGGGCGATTGGGATTTAGCGGAAACCGCCTTCAAAAATGCTGTTGAATTGCATCCCGAGTATGCTGAGGCCTGGGCTTATTTGGGGGAGGCGCGCCAGCATACTGTCTCCAAAGCAGATCCCTTGGCGGCTTTGGAGGTGGCCTTGAACCTCGATCCGCAATCGTTGGCGGCCAATACCTTCGTCTCCCTCTACTGGCAGCGGCAAGGCCAACCCGAAACTGCGCTGGCATATTTACAAAACGCCGCCGAACTCGATCCGACCAACCCCGATTTAATGGTGGAAATCGGCAATCTCACCGCTATCCTTGGGGATTTGGAAACCGGGCAAGTCTATTACGAACAAGCCATCGCTTTGCGGCGCAATGATCCCCGCTATTTGCGTGAATTTCTCAATTTTAGCCTGCGCTACAATCTCAATTTGCAGGAAGTAGCCTTGCCGTTAGCCCGTCAATTGGTGATCTACAACCCCACTGATGCGGCCTCTCTGGATGTGATGGGCGAAGTGCTGCTACGCCTGGGCGATTTGCTCAACGCTGAGCGCTTCTTTTTACGTGCTTTGGCTCAAAACCCGGATTACGATCAGGCGCACCTGCACTTGGGTGGGTTGTATCGCATTCAGGGAGATGCTGATCTGGCCCGCTACCATTACAACCGCGTCTTGGAACTGACCAGCAATGCCCAAACCTATGCCCGCGCCCAAGAATCCCTGGATGCAATCTATCCGTGAGGATGCCCGAATTCCTGTCTGTATGCTAAAATTCAGAGAAATCCGGTCTTGAATATATGAGGAGTAATGATGAAAACGAAACTGTATTTGTTGGCAATGATTTCTGTCCTTGTGTTGGCGGCTTTGGCCTGTGGATCGACCAGCACGCCCACTGAACCCCCGGCTTCGGATGTGCTCTTCCAGGATGATTTTTCGGATGACTCCAGTGGTTGGGATCAAGTGAATGTTGACGAAGGCCTCACGGATTACACCAATGGCGTTTACCGCATTTGGGTGAATACCACCAGCACTGATGTGTGGGCTAACCCCGGCCTGAACTTTACTGATACGATTGTTGAGGTGGAAGCCACCAAAGTAGGCGGCCCCGATGACAACGATTTTGGCGTGATCTGCCGCTATGAGGATTCGTCGAATTTCTATTTCTTTATCATCAGCAGTGATGGCTATTACGGCCTGGGTAAAGTGGTCGATGGCGAGCAGACGATTTTGGGGGCAGAAGAATTGATGCCCTCCGATGCCATCACCCTCGGGAATGTCACCAACACCATCCGCGCAGATTGCGTTGGCTCTACGTTGACCTTGTATGCCAATGGCACCCAACTTGCCAGTGAAAGCGATACGACTTTTACTTCGGGAGATGTGGGATTGTTGGCCGGAACCTTTAATGATCCCGGCACCGATATTCACTTTGATAATTTTGTGGTGCGCCAACCCTAAACCATCTTCGTTCTGCGATGAAAATCTACCTCGACACCATAGGGTGCCGCCTCAACCAGAGTGAAATCGAAACCTATGCCCGGCAGTTCCGCGTTGCCGGGCATGATTTGGTGGCCGACCCGGCAGAAGCCGATCTGACGGTGATCAACACCTGCGGGGTGACAGCCGCCGCCGCGGCGGATTCTCGCAAGAAAATCCGTGGGGCCGCGCGCGCCGGAACTGGCGAGGTGGTTGCTACCGGTTGTTGGGCCACGCTCAACCCCGAAGGGGCTCTAGCATTGCCGGGCGTGCAGCAAGTGGTGCTCAATGATGTCAAAGATTTGCTGGTTTCCCAAGTTTTGCAAATTTCCCCTGAAACCTTCGACCTTGAACCGTTAATTCGTCAGCCCGTGCCGGGTGCGCGTTCACGGACGCGCGCTTTTATCAAAGTGCAGGATGGCTGTGATAACCGCTGCACGTTTTGTATCACCACCGTGGCGCGTGGGGCAGGCCGCAGCCTGCCAACCGAGGCGATTTTAGCCGACATCCGCGCCGCACTTGCGGGGGGCGCACAGGAGATCGTGCTCACCGGGGTGCACCTCGGCTCTTGGGGTCAGGATTTTGAACGTACGCGCCACCTGCGGGATTTGGTTGAACTGATTTTAACGGAAACAGCCATCCCCCGGCTGCGGCTTTCATCCCTGGAACCGTGGGATCTCGAAGGTGATTTTTTCTCCCTTTGGCGGGATTCTCGCCTTGCCCGACATTTACATCTGCCCCTGCAATCGGGAAGCGCGGCCATCCTCAGGCGCATGGCTCGCAAAACCACCCCGGAAAGTTTTGCCCAGTTAGTGGCGGCAGCGCGTCAGCACATCCCTGAGGTGGCCATCACCACTGATGTGATTACTGGTTTCCCCGGCGAAACCGAGGCGGAATTCGCTGAGAGCCTGAATTTTGCGCGTCAGATGAAGTTTGCGGGCGGGCATGTGTTCACGTATTCGGCTCGACCGGGCACAGCTGCCGCCAAAATGCCCGGGCAAGTGCCGTTAGCCGAGCGTAAGGCGCGTAATGCGGCCATGCGAGCGGTGTTCGAGCAGGCCGAGGCGGATTACCGGGAGCGCTTCGTGGGAACAGACCTCTCCGTTTTGTGGGAATCGGCTACCCCCCTCAGCCCGCAGGCCTGGGAGGTCAGTGGTTTGACGGATAATTATTTGCGGGTGACGGCTCAGGCTCCCCGGCAGTTGTGGAATGTGATTACGCCGGTGCGTTTGACGGCGGTGGGAGAAGGTGGTTTGGTCGGCGTGATTGGGTAGCAAGTTCACCCACCGCTGGTGGCTTGCAGTTTGTAGCTTGTTTCAATATGGAGACTCAAATGAATAAAACCGATTGCATTTTCTGCAAAATTCTGGCTGGGGAAATCCCCAGCACGCAGGTTTACCGCGACGAACAGGTGACTGCCTTCCGCGATATCCACCCGGCTGCGCCTACGCATGTGCTGATTATCCCAAACCGGCATATTTCTTCGGTGAATGATGTGACCGAGGCGGATGAAGGCTTGATGGGGCATCTCTTCACCGCGGCCAAACAAATCGCCAAGGCTGAGGGCATCGCCGAGTCGGGTTACCGTCTGATTATCAATACTGGCCCCGATGGTGGGCAAGAAGTTTTCCATTTGCATTTGCACCTTTTGGGTGGGCAGCGTATGCGCCATCCCATGGGTTAGTCTCCCAGAGAGTATAATTGCGCTATGAATACCAAAGATCAACTATCTGAAGATTTGAAAGATGCCATGCGCGCCAAAGATGAATTGCGCAAACGTACCTTGCGCATGGCGCTGGCCGCCATCAAAAACACTGAGATCGACAAAAGAGCAGCCTTGGATGAAGTCGATGTTTTGGCAATTTTGCAAAAAGAAGTTAAATCACGCTATGAAACCATCGAGGGGGCTGAACAGGCTGGGCGAGCTGATTTGATTGCCGAGGCTAACGCTGAAATTGCGGTTTTGGAGGGTTATTTGCCCCAGGCGCTTTCCGCCGAAGAGTTAGAGCGCATTGTGCGGGAAACCATCACCGAAGTGGGGGCCACTTCCCCGCGTGAGATGGGGCAGGTGATGCAAGCTGTGATGCCCAAAGTTCGAGGCCGCGCCGATGGCAAAGAAGTCAATCAGGTCGTGCGGCGATTGTTGGGGTAATGTCTGCCATCGTTTCAAAAACAGCCCGTATCAGATACGCGCTATTTTTGTTTTTACTGTTCGTGGTTGTGATGGCCGCAATCTGGTTAGCGGTAGTTGTTTCGATTTCCACCGCGCCAACGGCGACGGATTTACAAGTGGGGGATGTTTCCAACCAGGAAATCTTGGCCCCTTTTGCAATCAGCTACACCAGTGATGTGCTGACCGAGCGGCGACGAGAAACCGCGGCCGCTCTGGTGTCGCCGCGTTATACCGTGCCGGATACCAGCCAGGCCCGCCAGCAATTGGATCAGATGCGCGCCGCGCTGACCTACATCTCTAGCGTGCGCGCAGATACCTTTGCTTCTTTTGATCAAAAATTGGCTGATCTTGCTGCACTTCAGAGCGTGCAACTCAGCCAGGGGACTGCGGAAGCCATTCTAAATTTGAGCGAATCCCGCTGGCAGGCGGTACAGCAAGAATCCCTGGTTGTGTTAGAGCGCGTTATGCGTAACACCATCCGAGAAGATCAGGTTGAAGATACGCGCCGCAGCGTGCCAAATCTGGTCAGCCTTTCACTCCCCGAAGATCAGGCTGCCATCGTAGCGGAACTGGTGGCGGCTTTTATCGTTCCCAATAGTTTTTACAGCGAAAGCCTTACAGAAGCAGCCCGCCAGCAAGCCATTGCTGCGGTTGAACCCTACAATGTGACGTATGCCACTGGTGAAACCGTGGTGCGTCGCGGCCAGCGTGTCACCGAAACAGAAATCGAAGCCTTGCAACATTTGGGCTTGGCCCAAACCGAAACCCGCTGGCAAGATTATGCCGCGGACGGCCTGATCGTTATTTTGTGTGCCGGCCTCATTTTGCTTTACTTAAGGCGGCATTCTGAATTAACGGCCGATGGTCGCAAATTGCTGATCCTGACCGGTTTATTCCTGGCATTTTTGGTGGGTGCCCGCTTTATTTTGCCGCTTCACGAAGTGCTGCCCTACATCTACCCCATGGGGGCCTACGCCCTGGTTGTTTCTGGACTTTTCGGTACTGAATTAGCCATTGTTACTGTCATCCCTTTGACGTTGCTCAGCGTTTACGGGCATTCCGTCTCTTTTGAACTCAGTTTGTATTACATCGTTGCCAGCATGTATGGCGTCTTGATTCCCAAACGTGAGCAACGCATCACCGCCTACGTTTGGAGCGGAATTACGGTTGCGGTTGCTGGTGCGGCTGTGCTGGTAGCCTATCTGCTGCCACAAGCCGAACCTGATTGGATGATGCTGGCGCGCTTGGCCGGTTTTTCGCTGCTGAACGGCGTGTTGGTTTCCGGTTTTTCGGTGCTTCTGCAATTTTTGCTGGCTCCGTTACTGGGGCAGATCACTCCCTTGCAACTGCTGGAACTCTCTCGCCCCGATCACCCCCTGCTTTCATACTTAATGCACCATGCCCCCGGCACTTACCAGCACAGTTTGCAAGTTGCCAACCTGGCCGAACAAGCCGCCGAAGCGATTGGGGCTAATAGCCTGTTGACTCGGGTGGGAACGCTCTATCACGATGTCGGTAAAACCATCAACCCTCAATTTTTTATTGAAAACCAAGCCCCCGGGCAAATTAACACCCATGAAGACCTCGACCCGGTTGAAAGCGCCGCCATCATCATCAGCCACGTTACCGATGGTTTGGAACTGGCCCGCAAAAACAAGCTGCCCAAGCGCATCTTGGATTTCATTTCCGAGCATCATGGCGATATGATCACCTACTACCAGTGGACTCAAGCCCTAAAACTGGTCGATGGCGATGCCAGCAAGTTGGACAAAGAATTTTTTCGCTACCCTGGGCCGCGCCCACAATCTCGCGAAACTGCCCTGGTGATGTTGGCCGATGGCTGCGAGGCCCGTGTACGTGCCCAACGCCCCGCCGATGTGGAGGCCTTGCGCGAAATCATTAAAGATACCGTTGAAAAGCGAGTTGACAGCGGGCAGCTCGACCAAACCGATCTGACCCTGCAAGACCTCGATATCATCATCAACACCTATACGGCTACCCTCAAAGGCATATATCACCCGCGGGTGGAATACCCCACTTTTGATGCGCCTACTCGCCCTAATCCATTGTTGGCCTGGAGACCGGCAGAATTACCCGAAGAGGATCAAGAACCTCAGTCGGAACAATCTTCTATAGAAATAGAGCAAAGACGATGATCACACTGGAAATTATAGAGGCTTACCAAACCCTGGTAGCTCCTCAGCCCCTGGAAGAAACTGCTAAAACAGCCTTACAGCAGCAATCTGCTCCCGAAGATGCTGATCTCACCATTGTCATCACGGACGATGAGCAGTTGCGCCAGCTCAACCACGCTTACCGCGATATTGATGCCTCTACCGATGTGCTTTCCTTCCCCGCGGATTTCACCGATCCCGAAAGTGACTTGCCCTATTTGGGTGACATCCTCATTTCGTTCGAGCGCGCAGAGGCTCAAGCCGCCGCGGCCGGGCATGCTACCATCGCCGAATTGCAATTACTGGTGACGCATGGGGTTTTGCACCTTTTAGGGCACGACCACGCTGACCCCGCAGAAAAAGCCCGAATGTGGTCTGCCCAAAGCGAAATTTTGCGCCAGTTGGGCTTAGAAAACCTCCCAATCACCGGGGATGAATGAACCATTTCAATCGCTTTTCTCATGATTGAATTCTTGCGCTCGCGCGCCCGCTCCTTTCACTATGCCTTCGAAGGCTGGTGGTATGTCATCCGCACCCAGCAAAACGCCTGGCTACACGCGGTTGTCAGCGTGGTTGTGGTGATTGTAGGGCTGTGGCTGCAAATCACAGCCCGCGATTGGGCTGTGATCATTTTAGCCATTGCCATGGTTTGGGCCGCTGAATTCTTCAATACCGCCTTGGAAGCCATCGTGGATTTGGCCAGCCCGCAGCAAAATCACCTCGCCAAAGTCGGCAAAGATGTGGGAGCCGCGGCGGTGTTAATTGCCGCGGCCGCCTCGGTGCTGGTTGGTTTGCTGATCTTCGGCCCGCCCTTGTGGGAAAAATTGCGTTGGATACTTGCTTTTTGAAGCTTGGCGTATGCAACTTGAAACTTGTAGCTATTTATTGATACAGGAGATTTTATGTCATTTCGTTTTGGAACCGTGGGTTCCCCCCTCTCGACCCCTAAAAAGCCCGGCGGCAGCGTTGGGGCTGTGCTGCGTCTCGCCGAACTGGAACTCTCCGCCCTGGAATTGGGCTGGGTGCGTTCGGTGCGCGTTTCTGAGGAAACCTGTGCCGCCATCCAATCCGCCGCCGCTGAGAATGATGTCGCCCTCAGCGTGCATGCACCTTATTACATCAATCTGAATGCTGATGCGGAAGAGTGGCCCAAATCGCGCCAGCGCCTGATGGATGCGGCTCATTTTGGCAATCTGGCGGGGGCAACGGATATTATCTTCCACCCCGGTTCGTATTTCGGCCAGCCCGCTGCAGAGGTACTGCCCCTGGTGATTGAAAGGCTAGCGGGTTGCCTGGATGACCTACGCGCCGCGGGCAATCCGGTAATTTTGCGGCCTGAAACCATGGGAAAATCGGCCATGCTAGGTTCGTTGGATGATACCCTGGCGATGGGCAAAGCCCTCCCAGGGGTGGAGCCTTGCTTAGATTTCGCGCATCTGCACGCCCGCCCCGGCGATGGCAGTATGAATTCCGTCGAGGAATGGCGGGGTTCCCTGGAGGCCTATGCTCAGGCTTTGGGGTCAGAATCCCTCAAAAATCTGCACATTCACCTTTCAGGGATTGAGTACACCCCGAAGGGGGAGAAGGAACATCTGCCCATTCGGGAATCTGATTTCAATCTGGCGGCGCTGCTCTCCGTTCTCCTGGAATTTGAGTGTGGGGGCCGGATCGTTTGTGAGAGTCCTGTCTTGGAGGAGGATGCCCTGGTGATCCGCCAAAAATGGCAGGAGGCCAGCGGGGAGGGGCAAGCATGAGTGATGCCATTCAGCTATTGCAGGCCGAGATGCGCGCTTGCCGCCAGTGCGTGGATGCCGGTTATGACGTCACGCCACCCGCGGTGGTAGCCGGACGCTTGAGCGCCAAAATGATGACGATTGGGCAAGCTCCAGGCATCACGGAGGTGGAGGCGAAGCGGCCCTTTAATGCGGGCAGCGGGCAACGTTTGTTTCAATGGCTGGCCGAAGCCGGGATCGAGGAGCAATGGTTCCGCAGTACGCAGTATATGACCGCGGTGACAAAGTGTTATCCCGGGCGTGCCAAAGGAGGCAGCGGAGATCGGGTGCCTTCGCGGGCGGAGCAAACCTTGTGTCACCCATTTTTGGCGCGCGAAATCGAATTGGTGCGCCCGGCGTTGATTATCCCGATTGGCAAGCTGGCGATTGAGTTGTTTTATCCCCGCGGGATGAAGTTAACCGAGATTATCGGCACCCAAAAACAAGTTGAGGCAAGTTGGGTGGTGCCGCTGCCCCATTCTTCGGGAGCCAGCCGCTGGCATCAAACCGAGGAAAATCGGGCTTTGATCGCCCAGGCAGTAGCGCTGATTGGCAGCCACTTCCGGCGGCTCTTTCCGGATGGGGCGCAAACGCTATAAAAACACCGCTCCCCCGAATTTCGGGGGAGCGGTGTGGCTTTTATAATCTTTGATGCGCGCACTTCGACAGGCTCAGTGTGCTGCCTAAAAGGGGAGAAATTTGCTCAGCGCAATTGCTTGAAGTTGATCAAAATCAGGTTCTTTTCGCAATTGTTGATCGTATCGAAATAGATCTTCTCGGAAAGCGGTAAATCGGCTTGATCGAGCAATTCCACGTACAAACTTTGCACCGAGTCTACAGGTTGCTCGCCGAGGGTGAATTCAAACCCGGCCTGCCCGTATTGGGGAGCGGTGCCGGAGATGGTGATAATGTTGACGGCCTGGCCATTGAGCGAACCACCCAGCTTGATCGAGAGGAAGAGCACCGGCCCACCGTTAAGGCCGCTCACCTGGCCGCCAATGCCTTGCCAATTACAGCCTGCATCGGGGTGATAGATGTTGGGGATGTACTGAGGGTAGCCATCTTGGATGACGAAAGGCATACCTTCGGATGGGTCGCGCGTCCCCTCGAGGGTGGGCTGAGCGCCTTCCGGCGTTAACGTGTAGGTCGGCTCAGGTGTGGCGGTCTCTGTGGGCAGCGGGGACGGCGTAGGAGTCCAGGTGGGAGGCAAGAGCGCTCTCAGGGTCGGGGAGGGGGTGAGGGTGGGTGCTAACACGGGCATCGTCGGCGGTGGAAAAGGATTTAAGCCGCTATAGGGGTTAATGATAATCATCAAGAAAACAGCAGCCAGACACAATGCGCCGACGATCATCACTATCGCTAAAATATCCCAAACCGCCACTTTGGATTTAGATTTGCCGGTATCATCCTCGTCGTAGTAATCGAAAACATCCTTGGGCATCAGGTTCTTCCTTTTTTCTGGCGGTTAGGGTACTGAGATTTGGATATCACTCAGGCTTTGGCGTTCAGCTAACCAATTTTGGATGGCTTGCACTTTTGTGGCTTGCAACGCACCAGGACTGAGAGGGTGCTGTGGATCACGTTCGATCACCTGAACGATGTGAAATCCCAAGATGGTTTCAATGACCGGGGTGTATTCTCCAGGTTGGAGTGAGAATATCGGATCATCTAATTCTGGGGTAGTCAGATACCCTTTGGGAAACCAACCTAAATCTCCTAAAGCCAGAGGTTCATATTGTGCCGCCAGGGTTGCAAAATCGCTGCCGGCCTGTAGTTGAGCGTAAACATTTTTAGCTTCGTCTGAATTATATAGCAAAATCTGACGGGCGTGTACCTGCTCTGCGGTACTGGGTACGCTGGCAATAATCTGGTCGCGCATCCAGGCCGCGGCAATGGAGCGGCTCAACGCTTGTTCAAAACTGGCTTGGGAATATTCATTGCTGGTCAGCCAATCCTGAAGTGCTTGCTCATCCAGTCCGAGTTGGGCGATGCGGGCTTGCAGCAAGGCCTCATCGGGGATAAAACCAGCTTCGCCAGCGGCCTGGGCCAGCAAAACTTCATCAATAAGATTTTGCAGCACCTGAGCATCACTGTAAGTTGTCAGGCTAATACTTGAGGCTGCTTGCGCGCGGCTTAATTCAGCTTGATATTCTTCGAAGGTGATCCCCTGACCATTGATTTTGGCCGCTAACGGCAAACTCGGATCCGGAGTGGAGGGGATATACGAAGTATTTATGGCCGTCGCGGTGATCGATGGGGTTGCACTGGCATCCGAAGCCAGCGGCGGCGGGGTAGGTGAAGTAGGGTTGTTGTTGCAGGCTGATAGCCAGAACACTCCTATACTCAATAACAAAATAATCGTAATTTGCGGGCTTGTTTTTCGGGTCATTCCCCCGATTATACTCGCATCATTGCCTCGTGGCACACTATTGCGAGGGAACCATAAGGATGTTATAGTTTGAAACGAACTGATTTTGAAACAACAAATTCAGTAGATCACGATTTTTCTAAAGAAAGCACATTGAACTTGTTGACACTTGTGCCGCAGGCAAGTGCAGGTGAGTGTACCCCAACCGCATCCTTCAACGCTGTTCAGGATGCTGGTTCCCCTGAATCTATGATCGACTGAAATTGGGAGATGGTTTGTGAGGCTATCAGAGTTTGTTTTGCGTTACCGTCTGGGAGAAGGGGAATGGCAGGTTTATCCCTTTACCAGCCCTGAAATTCGCATTGGGCGGGAAGCGGATAACGATCTGATTTTGGATAACGGGGAGGTTTCTCGCCATCACCTGGAAATTCACTTTACCGGGGATGAGTTTCGGGTGGTCGATTTGGGTTCGAGCAACGGCACTCATTTGGACGGCATTACCTTGATATCCCAAACGCCCACTGTGTTACGTCCGGGGCAGATACTCACAATGGGAGAATTCACCCTATTGTTGACAAAAGCCTCGGAAGAAGGTGCACTCGTATCGAAAGAACTGCTCCCATTTTTGTTGCGTTATCGTTTTGGCCCTGCCACCTGGCAAACTTTTCCCATTGAACCGGGAGAAAAGATCTTTGGGCGCGATCCCAATAGCGATTTTTATCTCGACGATACTGAAGTTTCCCGCCAGCATGCCCGTTTGAAGGTCGCCCAGGGTGAAATCTGGCTCATCGATTTGGGTTCCACGAATGGCACCAAAGTGGGGGGGGTGACTCTGTCGCCCAACACGCCTTATCGCTTGCAACTAGGACAATCTTTTTCGATTGGAAATTTCATCTTGCAAGTGGATGAACCGGCGCGATTATATAAAGCCTCCCCCGCAAGAAATGCCAAAACAGACGTTGAGGAGGCTTCCGTTGATTCTTTGCCGGTGCAAGCCCTGAATTTGATGTCGCGCCCGCGCACCACCCTTGGGCGCGGCGCCGCGAACGACATATTTATCTCGCATCCCCTGGTGAACCGGCAGCACGCGGCCCTCGAAAAACACGGGGAGGGCTACCGCCTCTTGGATTTAAGCAGCACCCACGGGGTGTATGTTAACGAGCGGCGCCTCAAGCGTGAAACAGACCTCAAGGATTGGGATCAAATCCGCATCGGAGCCTCGGTCTTTGTCTTTGCAGGAAACGATTTGCAGCAGCAAATCATTCCTGGGTTGAAGCTGGAAGTTGTCAAACTAAATCAACGGCTTTCTCCTACTCAAAACCTGCTCCATGAGATCAATCTTTTGATCTTGCCCAATGAACTTGTGGGGCTGGTAGGTGCCAACGGATCAGGCCTGACCACGCTTTTGGAGGCGCTGTCTGGCCGCAAACCGGCCACTCACGGGCAGGTGCTGGTGAATGGGTTTGACCTGTACAAAAACTACGATATTTTCCGCAAGGAAATTGGGTATGTGCCGTGCAGTGATATTGTGCATGCTGAACTTACCCCCGAGCGCGCCCTGGACTACGCGGCCCGCCTGCGTTTGCCTGCGGATACCGCGAAGAAAGAGCGCAGCGCGCGCATTTCTGAAATTTTGGAAACGCTTGATTTAACTGCTCAACGCCAGGTGCCGCTTGCAAAACTTTCGCTGGCGCAGGTGAAGCGCGTTTCACTCGGTTGCGAATTGCTCACCCAGCCGCGCCTGATATTTTTGGAGGATCCCACTAAGGGATTGGATTCCACTGCCAGAAATGACCTGATGGCCTTGTTGCGCCGGTTGGCGGATCAGGGGCACACCATCATTTCGATCCTTCCGCCCGTCCCCAATTTGCAATTGTGCGATAAAGTGATCTTTATGGCAGCGGCAGGTCATCTGGCTTATCTGGGTACCCCAGAAGATGCTCTGGATTATTTCAATGCTTACCGCACGGATCAAGAGCGCCGTAAAAAATTGATCACTTTTGAGGATGTTTACCGCATCGTCAATGATGACGAGTACGGTACCCCTGCTGAATGGCACGAACGCTATCTGCAATCAACCTCTTACAAGCAGGTTTTCGGGATTGATCCCTCGCTGGCAGATTTGCAAACGCTCACAGTGCAACCAGATGCCCCGCCAGCCCAAAAATTACAGGGCGTAGAGGCGCGTGTTTCGGGATTTCGACAATTTTTTACTCTGGCTGCGCGCAATCTGAAAGTTCTCACGCGTGAGCCGCGCTTGCTTGCCGTTATTTTGGGGCTAGCACCGATTTTGGGTTTGCTGGATTTCCTGTGGGGGCGCAACCTGTACGACCCCGCCCGAGGGAAGCCCGGAAACATCATTATTTTGTGGTTTATGGGTGCACTCTCTGCGATGTTGGTTGGTGCGCTGAGCAGCCTGGGCGAGATTGTCAAAGAAACCCAGGTTTATCGGTATGAGCGGCGGATCAATCTAAAAATCTTGCCGTACTTTTTTTCGAAACTTTGGCTGGGCCTCTCGCTGGCTTTCGGGCAGGCTGCGGTTTTGCTCGTTTTTCGGCAATTTCTGGTTAATCCCCAAATCCCCAGTTTCAACGCTTATCTGGCGATGTATTTCACGCTCTTTTTAACCGTGTTCACTGGCTACCTGATGGGTTTGTTAATTTCTGCGTTATCGGCGAACCGGCAGGCAGCCTTTACCTCGTTGATTGTTGTGTTGGGGTTGCAAATCTTGTTTGCCGGCGCGCTGTTGCCCTTGGATTGGATTCCTGGCGCGCAGGCGGTCAGTTTCATTCAACCGGCGCGCTGGTCCTATGAAGCCCTTGTGCAAACCACAGGGCTGGGCAACCAACTCGCGGCTGATCCGTGTTGGATCGGTTATGATCCCGTAGATCGCCTCGCCTTGCCTGAATCTGCCAAGCTAGATTGTCCCTGCCTGGGTGCCAGTATTTTCACGGCATGTGCCGATTTCCCTGGGGTTCTCGCGCCCAGTTTTTACAATCAGACCACCATATCGGCTCTAACCGCACCGGAACCAGCCTCACTGACGGATCAAGCTGTTTGGCAGCAAAGTCGAGAAAAAGCCATCCGCAATGCTGAGGCGGTCATCGGCTCGGCATACGATCAGTTTCCGCAAGTTTTTACGGGTACAATCTTGGGGCGCTGGTTGATTTTATTACTCATGCAGGTTGTGCTGCTGGTTTTATTGATCTTGGCTCAAAAACGCAAAGATCAAGCTTGAGACATCACATTTTTTCAGGATGTGGTAAAACCATGTAGAATCAGCCCTTGAGCTAATTTATTCCTAAAAATATATTCTGGGCGGGATGTTTTTCCAAATAATATCCGGGGAAGCGGCTCTACCTCCCAGATCAGGCTAACAACGCACGATTTACTCCAATGGATGAAATCTCCCTGATCCGAGATGCACAACAAGGCGATTTAGAAGCCTTCAACCGCCTGATTTTGGCCTATCAAGAGATGGTCTACAATCAGGCTTATCGCGTTATCGGAGAAACAGACGCGGCCGAAGATGCCACCCAAGAAGCCTTCATCTCTGCCTATCGAAAACTTGATTCTTATCGGGGTGGTTCGTTCAAAGCCTGGCTGTTGCGCATTGTCACTAACGCCTGCTATGACGAATTACGCCGCCGCAAACGCCGCCCGGTTACCCCCTTGGAACCCACCGATGATTATGATGAAGAAATCGAATCCCCGCATTGGATCGCCGATCCCGGAGAATCGCCCGAAGAATTTGCCCTGCGCACAGAACTTTCTGAGGCTATTCAACGTTGTTTAGATACTTTATCGGACGATTTTCGCACCGTGGTGATTTTAGTGGATATTCAAGGCATGGATTATACCGAAGCTTCAGAAGTGATGGGCACTCCCTTAGGCACCATCAAAAGCCGCTTGGCGCGTGCCCGCCGGGGTTTGCGGCATTGCTTGCGAGATGTCTGGGAACTTTTGCCAACAGCCTTTCGTCTTGAAAACGAGGCTCAAGATGAATGAAAAATTAACGAAACGCGATTGGGAAACGATTTCCGCATATCTGGACGGCCAGCTTTCCAGCAAGAAACTGGTTCGATTTGAAACGCGTTTATCGCAGGAACCTCAACTGCGCCTTGCCCTGGATGACCTGCAAAAAACTCGCCAGGTATTGCGCCATGCTCCGCGCCGCCGCGTACCGCGTAACTTTTTGCTCACGCCTCAAATGGCGGGTCAGCCGCGCCGCTTGCCGCGCCTCGCACCGGCCTTTGGCTGGGTATCGGCAGCCGCCACACTTTTATTTGCCATCGTTATGGTAGGCGATCTCTTCATCGTCGGGGGGGCCATCCCCGTGGCTTTCAACGCTCAAGCGCCTCAACCGGCTATGGTCAGCCAGGAAATCGCCGCGGATCAGGGAGTGGAAATGCCGATGATGGCAGAACCCGCCGCGTTAGATGCCTCAGCCGCTGGAGGATTTTCGGAAGCTGCTGAACCTGAAATTCAAGAGGGTGAGGTGGCCCTCGAAGTTGCTGCCGCCCCTGCAATGGAATCCGCACCCCCGGAACCTGCCACCGAAGAATCTCTGACCATCGAAGAAGCCGTTATCCCCGTGGAAGAACCCACCCTCGAAACTGATCTGACCGTTGCCGCGGAAGCCCCTCTCGCCGAGCCCAGCGCGGAAAAAACCGCAGCCTTCACTGACACGGCGCGCTCCGCCGAAACCGGGGAAGTGTTCACCTTCTCAGCCACTACCGCCCTGACGCCCACCATCGAAACCACATTGCCCGTGATCGAAGGCGGCCAGCATATTGAGACTACCGCGGCTCCCGAGTTTGCCCCAGATATTT
>DOTA01000022.1 GCA_003513015.1 Chloroflexota bacterium | reverse complement strand
ACGCGCTCCAGGGAAACGGTCACCTGCCCACCTTCGGGCGTAAACTTGAGGGCATTATCCAGCAAATTACTCAATACCATCTCCAGGCGGGGGCGGTCCGCAGCTTGGAGAACAGGTTCGTCCGGCAACTGAGTCACCAGGGAGATATTTTTCTCGGCGGCCAGGGGTTTGAAGGGGGCCGCGGCGGCTTCGATGACTTCACACAGATCGTGCTCAACCAAGTCCAATTGCATGAGCCCGGCATCCAGGCGCGAGAGATCGAGCAAGTTGTGCGTGATCCATTCCAAACGCCGAATTTGGGTTTGGCTCTCGCTGAGAAACTCGCTTTGCGCCGCGGGGTCATCGGCAGCCGGGCCCTGCAACAGGGTGTTGAAATTTTTGAGGGCCGTGACCGGCGTGCGCAGTTCATGCGAAGCATCGGCAATGAAGCGGCGCAGCGCATCGCGCTCGGCTTCGAGCTGCCCGATGTTGGATTGCAGGTTATCGGCCATCTGGTTGAATTGATTGGCTAACTCGCCGATTTCGCCGCCGGTTTGCAGGTTGACGCGCACTGAAAGATCACCCGCGCCCATTTGAGCGGAGGTACGCGCCAGGCTTTTGAGAGGGGAGGACAAACGCTGGCTGTTCCACAACCCAAAGATAACCGCCAACACCACGGCTCCCACACCCGCCGTGACCAGGGCTTGCCGCAAATCGGCCAGCAAATCGCCGCCAAAATTGAGCGGCTCGCTCAACTCCACGTAACCCACCGGGTTGGCGGGATCGCCAATGGGGTGCAGCACTAATGAAGCGGAGCGGTAGCGGTATTCCGGGGTTTGCGCGGGAATTTCGAGCGTGCTTGCATCGGAAAGCACGATTTCTTTGAAGGTAAACTGCTTCCCCCAGGGGCCATCGTGACTCTCGATGATCGTAACCGGGCTGCCTGCGGGCAGGGTATCGGCAATCTCCGCGGGCAGGGACATGCCCGGTTCGAGTTGGAAGAACATCATCCCTGGGAAAAGTGGGGATTCGGCGCCCTGCACGGCGCTGTTCAGCGGAACCAGCACAAAGGTTTGCCCGTCCGTATCGGGTGATCCGGAGTCAGCGATCTGACGCTGGTAAGCATCTAAAATACGTACGCGGTTATCGCCCAAAAAAGCCGATGTATCGGCCAGTTGCTGTAACTCAAAACGGGCAAAGGGCGAATACATCAACGGTTCCGCCTGCAAGGCAATCGACTGGGCATTGGCGCGCAGCCCCGCACTTTCACGTGTTTGGGCGTAGGTTTCGGCCAGTTGGTAGGTGATGGCACCTACCACGCCCACTGAAAGCACGGCCAGGAAAACGTAACTGAAGATTAATCGCCAGCGAATGGACATGGTTAGTGGAGAGTGAGCCGTGAGAAGTTAGAAGAAGTATACAGGAAAACAGGTATACAGGGGAGAACGTGTTTACGTGTCTACCTCTGTATACCTGTCTCCATTTATACCTACCTAAAACCTAGGAATCACCGCCGGGCACACCGGGGAGTTCGAACTGGAAATCTTGGCCGGGTTGGGCGGGCATCATATCCTGATGGATAGAGAGGCTGCCTGCCATCACGCCCAGGTATCCTTTAGCGGGGTCATCGGGATGTTCTGCCAGGGTCGCCGTAACAGTCAGTTCTTCTCCGGCCCGGAAAACGCTCAGGGCTACCTGATCACCGGGTTTGTGACCTTGCATGATGCCCACAAAAGTCTCGACATCGGTGACAGTTTCACCATCTACCGCCAGGATAAGATCGCCTGGCTGCAAACCAGCCTGGGCTGCCGGGGTATCTGTAATGACTTCGGAAACGATCACGGCATCGGTGAGACCTTCGGGCAGTTGGCTGGGATCCATGAAGGGCATCCCCTCCCCACCCGTTCCGGGCATTCCATGGAAGTAGAAGTTCTGGCCATCTTGACCATTGAACTGCATGGGCGCACCCATTTGGTATCCCACGCCCAAGTAAGCCTGACCGGCGTTATCGGGGTTTTCTCCCAGGGTGACTTCCACATCATGGGGGGCATCCGCACCCTGAGATTGGATGGCGAGCGTTACTTTGTCGCCGGGTTGGTGGGCCTGGATTAGATCCGCTAAACCAGCATTGGGGCCAAAGGCTTCGCCATCCACGCTAACGATCAAATCCCCAACCTGCAAGCCAGCGGTTTCAGCAGGACTGCCACTGACTACTTCGGTGATTTGCGCGCCAGCCGCCACGGTGATGGTTTGCATCATCCCGTTATTTTGGGGGTCTGCAAACATCATGGCGCCGCTCATCGGGCCACCGCAGGAGTTGACACCCAGGTAAGCCTGGTCGCCACGCGCACCAAGCTCGACCGTGAGTGTGCGGGTTTCGTCGCCGTGCTGCACGGTAAGTTCCGCGCTGTCGCCGGGGGCGGCTTCAGCCAGCACGGATTGTAAATCCATCAGGCTGTTGACCGACTGGCCGTTGACTTCCAAGAGAATGTCACCGCGTACCAATCCGGCATCGGCAGCGGCACTGCCTTCTTCAACGCCAGCGATCAACACCCCTGCGGTATTGTCAACCTGCGCGCCAAATTGCACCGGCCCGTGATATGCGGCCTGCACTGGCTCAGCGTGTAAAAAGAAGTAAGTCAGGCCCGCGCCAAAAGCAGCGCCGAAAACTACGGCCCCGCCCAAAACCACGACACCTAAAAATATAAATAACCAACGATGTTTTTGCATAGAGCAACCTCCACCTGCAATTTAAATAAGAGTCATCCAATTCATGGGTGTTCCCCGGTTTCGGACTGTCAGCCCAGGTCGGCCGCTTTCTGGCAAAGCTTGCGAGGGGGGCTGGCAATCCGGAAGGGAACTCAATTCTTGGAGGAGTGAATTTGCGTTGAGATCATTCTAGCGCAGCAAGGTTATGCAATGTTTGAGCTTTGGTTAAGGAATCGCAACAAAGGGTAAAGAGCGGGTAGCGGATGGTGGAAAGGGTCTTTCAGGCTTCGAACTTATACCCCGCCCCGCGCACCGTGATGATCCACCTCGGATCAGCGGGATCATCTTCGAGTTTTTCGCGCAGGTGGCGGATATGCACATCCACGGTGCGATCCGAACCGACATCGCCGACATAGCCCCAAACCGCCTCGATCAGCGCCGCGCGGGAAACGGGCCGTCGGACATTCTCCAACAAATAGCGCAGCAAGCGGAACTCGGTGGGCGTGAGAAAGACTGGCTGTCCGGCGCGAGTGACGCGCAGTTGCTCGAGGTCAACGATGATCTCGCCAAAAGTGAGGCGCTGCCCATGAGCGGCCTGCGAGAGTTCTCCGTAAGCCCGGCGCAGCAAAGCCCGGATACGGGCGATCAACTCGTGCAAATCGTAGGGTTTGACCACATAATCATCGGCACCCAATTCCAGGCCAAGAACTTTGTCGATGGCTTCGTCACGGGCGGTGAGCATCAAAATGGGCATACGCGCCCCCTCGGCCCGTAGTTGGCGGCAAATATCAAAGCCGCTGATGTCGGGCAGGCGGATGTCGAGCAAAATCAGTTGCGGGCTTTG
>DOTA01000312.1 GCA_003513015.1 Chloroflexota bacterium | reverse complement strand
ACTCCCCACTCTCCACTCCCCACTTGATTCGCTCGTGGGGCTTCGCCATAGCCTATAAAAACACTGGCCTAGGAGGCGGTGCGCCCGATAAAGCCGGCGCAGAAGTGGAACTCTACGCCGATGGCACCCTCGAAGTGCGTACTTCCTCCGCAGAGTTGGGGCAAGGCCTCGTCACTGTGCTGCGGCTGATTGTGGCCGAAGAGTTTGCCGTGGCCCCGGAACGTGTCAAAGTGTTGGTGATGGATACCGACCTGACTCCCGATGGCGGCCCGACCACGGCCTCGCGCCAGACCTATGTTACCGGCAATGCCGCTCGTTACGCGGCGCACACGCTGCGCGAAGCGATTGCCGCGACCCTCGCCGAAAAATACGATCAACCCCCGGAGCAAATCAAATTTATCGAAGGTTTAGCCCANNGATATGCACTTTGCCTTCTCGTTTGCGGCGCAGGCCGCCGAAGTGGAAGTCAATATCCGCACCGGTGAAGTGGAAGTTTTGCGGGTCATAGCTGCCAATGATGTTGGCAAGGCCATCAATCCCCTGGGGTTGCAGGGACAGGTGGAGGGCGGAGTGGTCATGGGGGTGGGTCACGCCCTGACGGAAGCGTTTATCGTTGAAAACGGGATCCCCTTTACGGACCGGCTGGCGCGCTACCGGATGCCGAATATCACCCAAACGCCGGAGATCACCTCCTTTATCGTGGAACATCCCACCGCTGAAGGGCCTTACGGGGCCAAAGGCGTCGGTGAGATTGTCAGTATCCCCACTATCCCGGCCATCACCAATGCCATTTACAATGCCGTGGGCGTGCGCATCGACCACTTGCCGGTGGATCAGGAAGAGATCGTGCAACATTTGAATGAACGCATGTCAGAGGGTATCTGAGCTAAGATGTCAATGAATATCGAGTTTGAAGGTGAAATTATTTACTGGCGCGGTCCGGCTCCTTTTCTCTTTGTTGTTGTTCCTGAAGAGCCGAGTCTCGATTTGAAGGCGATCTCAACTCGGGTTACCTATGGCTGGGGTGTAATTCCGGTCCAGGTGCGGATTGGGAAAACCGAATGGACAACTTCTCTGTTCCCCAAAGATGGTTGCTATCTTGTGCCCATTCGAAAGAGCGTTCAAAAATCAGAAAATCTTGAATTGGGTGACAATGTATTTATTCAGCTTGAAGTTCGTTGAAGACAAGTAACAAAATAACGAAAAAACACGGAAGTTGTGACGGTCAATGAGTCTGTACGTAATTATCGAGGATATTCATGGTAGAAAACAATGAGGTTCCCCGCTGGTTGCAGTGGTCGCGTGAAATTCAAGCCCTGGCGCAGACGGGTGAAACCTATGCCGTCAATGATTGGCAAACCGAGCGTTACCAGCGGTTGATGGAGATCGCTGCGGAAATTGTGAGTGAGCACGTTAATTTGCCGGTGAATCCCATCGTAGAAAGTTTCCAGGCCCAACAGGGCTACGCCACGCCCAAAGTGGATGTGCGCGGTGCGGTCTTCCGCGATGGAAAATTGCTGCTGGTGCGCGAAAAAATGGATGGCGGCTGGACAATGCCCGGCGGCTGGGCCGATGTGGGTGATGCCCCCGCGGCGGGGGCGGAACGCGAAGTCTGGGAAGAAGCGGGCTTTCGAGTAAAAGCTACTAAAGTGATCGGTGTTTACGATGCCAACCGCGTTGAACCGATGCAGCTGTACCACGCCTTTAAGTTGGTCTTTTTGTGTGAAATCATTGGCGGAGCGGCCCAAACCAGCAACGAAACTACGGAAGTGGCCTTCTTTGCCGAAGATCAAATCCCCGCGCCACTCTCGGGGGAACGCACCCGTTCACGGCATATTGAACATGCTTTCGCGGCTTTGCGCGATTCCAATTGGGTGACTTATTTTGATTAACCACGAAGACACAAAATCACGAAGTTTTGACCCAAAAAATTTGTGCATCTTTGTGTCTTCGAGCCTTTGTGGTGAAAAGGAATAACGTATGCTGATTACTAACGGAAAGATCATCACCTGGGAACGAGATAACCGCATTTTAGAGGGGGAAGCCATCTACATTGTCGCTGGCAAAATTGCCGAAATCGGCCCCGAAGCGGAACTGAGAGCCAAGTATCCGCAAGCGGAATCCCTCGATGCCCGCGGCCAATACGTGATGCCCGGCAACATTTGTGCGCATACCCATTTTTATGGCATGTACTCGCGGGGCATGGCGATTCCCGGTGAGGCCCCCGCAGAATTTTCGCAGATTCTCAAGAAACTTTGGTGGCCGCTCGATCTGGCGTTGGACGAAGAGGCTGTCTCCTATTCCGCATTGATCTGCTTGATTGATGCTATCAAACACGGCACCACCACGCTTTTCGATCATCATGCTTCGCCCAATTTCATTGATGGCTCCCTAGATGTTATCGCCGAGGCTGTGACTAAATCCGGGCTGCGGGCCTCGTTATGTTACGAGGTCACGGATAGGAATGGGGAGGCTGGGGCCAGAGCCGGGATTGCGGAGAATGTACGGTTTATCAAAAAATTGACCGCGGACGGCGGACGGCAGACAGCAGAAAATCTATCGTCGCGGTCCGCGGTCGGTGGTCCGCGGTCGCGCTTGGCCGCCTCCTTTGGTTTCCACGCGCCGCTCACTTTATCGGATGCCACCCTCGAGGCCAGCCGCGCTGCGGCTCCCCAGGAAACGGGATTCCACATCCACGTTTCGGAATCCCGCGACGATGGGCAGTATATCGCTAGCCTCGGGAAAGGTCGTCCGGTAGATTGGTTGAATCGGCATGGCATCCTGGGGCCGAAAACCATCATCGCCCACGGTGTGCATCTGGATGATGTCGAAATCGAACAGGTTGCTGAAAGCGGCACCTGGATTACCCACCAGCCGCGCTCGAATATGAATAATGCTGTGGGTGTGGCNNTTGTTCGGTTTCAACGAGAGCATGGTCACCACCACCATTGTGGATGGACAGGTGCTGATGCGCGACCGCCAGCTGCTCACGCTGGATGAAGAAGCCATCGCTGCTGAAGCCCGCGCACTGGCTCCGAAGGTGTGGAGGCGCTACGAATCTTACGTTGGAAGATATTAACACGCATGGCATGAATATACGAATGCCGCTAATAGTTTAGAAAATTCGTGTAATTCGTCCATTCGTGGTATTCGCGTTAAAAGATAGAATCAAACATGGAGAGCAATATGACCGATACCAAACCCACCATCGCCGTTTTGGGCGGCACCGGCAAAGAAGGTCCCGGATTGGCCCTGCGTTGGGCCGCAGCCGGCTACAAAATCATCATTGGTTCGCGGCAAGCCGAAAAAGCGGAAGCCACCGCGGCGGAATTGAACGCCAAACTGGGGATCAACACCATCATCGGGCTGGATAACGAAACCGCCGCCCGCTCCGCCGATATCAGCGTGCTGACGGTGGTTGCCACCGCCCACCAGCCAGCGTTGGAGGGGTTGGTGGAAGCCCTGCAAGGCAAAATTTTGGTGGATGCCACCGCCCGCGTGGATTTCCGCGACCCAAAGCCGCCCGTTGCTCCCGCGGCGGCCCAAACTGCGCAAGAGATTCTCGGCCGTGGCGTAAAGGTGGTCGCCGCCTTCCAGAATGTCCCGGCCCACGCCCTCAAGAAACTCGGTGAACCCATCGCCAGTGATGTGCTGATTTGCTCCGATGATGTGGATGCGGCCCAACAGGTGATCCAACTCGCGCAAGATGGTGGTATGCAGGCGTATTACGCGGGTGGTCTGGTGAATGCCCTGGTGGTCGAGGGCCTCACCTCGTTGCTGATTTCGCTCAACAAGCATTATGGTGTGAAAACAGCCAGCATTGGAATCACGGGTGTGGGTGAATCGGTGACTGGTGATTAGTTATTTGGTGATTTGGGTACTCCGTTTATGCCGCTTGACCCCCTAACACTCACGCCTCTCCCTGGCATTCCCCTCATCCAGCCCGGCGATAATTTGGCCGCGATCATCCGGGTCTCTTTGCAGGAGGCAGAAATTGCCCTGCAAGATGGCGATATTCTCGTTTTGGCACAAAAAATTGTCTCCAAGGCCGAAGGGCGCCTCGTAGATTTGTCCACCGTGTATCCATCTACCAAAGCGATGGTGTACGCGGCTGAAACCGAAAAAGACCCGCGGCTCATCGAGCTCATCCTGCGCGAGAGCAATGAGGTGCTGCGCGCTCGTCCAGGCTTGATCATCGTTGAGCATCGCCTGGGATTTGTGTGTGCTAATGCCGGGATTGACCATTCCAATGTGCGCGGTGAAGGCGGCAACCCCGATGATTGGGTGTTGCTGCTCCCCGAAAACCCCGATGCCTCCGCCACGGCCTTGCGCACCCAACTTGAAGCCCAAGCCGGAACACACCTGGGCCTGATGATCATCGATTCGCACGGGCGCGCCTGGCGGAATGGCACCGTGGGTGTGTGTATCGGTCTCTCCGGCTTGCCCGGTCTGGAAGATTTGCGCGGTCAGAAAGATTTATTCGATTACGAATTGCGTGTTACCGAAGTTGGTGTTGCCGATGAATTGGCCGCCGCAGCCTCCCTGATGATGGGGCAGGTGGCCGAAGGCACGCCGGTTGTCCATGTACGCGGCTTCCCGTATCCGTTGCGGGAGGCGGAACTGGGTGAATTGATGCGCCCCAAAGATAAGGATATGTTTCGATGATGCTCCCTCGCCGCGGCGAAACTGAAATGTACCAACTGATCCTCGATACTGCGCGGGGGGATGAGCGCATTCGGGCGGTGATCCTTAACGGGTCGCGCGCCAACCC
>DOTA01000457.1 GCA_003513015.1 Chloroflexota bacterium | reverse complement strand
GAATTGAAATTCGCCGGGTTTGATGGCATCGTGGTCCACGGGGCCGCGGAAAAACCCGTCTACCTGTGGATCAAAGATGGCGAAGCTGAATTACGTCCCGCGGAGCACCTCTGGGGCAAAACCACCGGCGAAGTCGATGACATCTTGCAAGCAGAACTCGGTGACAAGCGTATCCAGGTGATGCAAACCGGCATTGCCGGAGAGAACGGCGTGCGCTACGCCGCCATCCTCAATATGTCCAACCGCGCCAACGGTCGCACCGGCATGGGCGCGGTGATGGGCGCTAAAAAGCTCAAAGCCATCGCGGTGCGCGGCAAACAACGCCCCGATCTTTTTGACAAAAAGGGGCTGAACGAACTGGCCCGCTGGGGTTCGGGAAATTTCGAGGACTCGGACGTTTACGGGCTGGGGCTTTTGGGTACGGCTGAAGTTTTGAGTTACCAACAATCCAGTGGTGGCCTCCCCACCCGAAACTGGGCCAGCGGCTCTTTTGAGGGCTGGGAAGCTATCGACGGCAAAACCATGGCAAAAACCATCCTGAAAGAGCGCGATACCTGCTATGCCTGCACGGTGCGCTGCAAACGGGTGGTTGAAGCCGAAGCACCCTACAAAGTCGATCCCCGTTACGGCGGGCCAGAGTACGAAACCCTGGCAACTTTTGGCTCATACTGCGGCATCGACAACTTGGAAGCGGTGGCCTACGCCAATCAGTTGTGCAACTTGTACGGCGTGGATACGATCTCGTGCGGGGCCACGATTGCCTGGGCGATGGAGGCTTTCGAGGCTGGGTTGCTCACCACCGAGGATACCGGCGGCCTGGAACTGCGCTTCGGCGACCACGAGATGATGACCCGCCTGGTGGAGATGATCGCCCACCGCGAGGGTTTTGGCGCGCTGCTGGCCGAAGGCTCGGCCCGCGCCGCCGAAAAGATCGGCCGCGGCACCGAAGATTATTTGGTGACCGCCAAAAAGCAGGAATACCCGGCCCATATGCCGCAGGTCAAACGCTCGCTGGCCCTGATTTATGCGGTCAACCCCTTTGGGGCCGATCACCAATCCAGCGAACACGATCCATCGTATGATGGTTACCCCGAACGTATGGCTCAACTTGGACTAACGGACCCGCAACCCGCGGATAATCTCAATGCCGAAAAAGTCAAATACGCGTACACCACCCAATGCCTGTATTCGGCCATGGATTCGGTGAATGTCTGCCAGTTTGTGTATGGCCCGGCCTGGCATCTCTATGATGCCGAGCAACTGGCGCAGATGATCTCGCTGGTGACCGGCTGGGAAGTGAGCGTAGCCGAACTGCTAAAAGTCGGCGAACGGCGTTTGAACTTGCTGCGCGCCTTCAATGCCCGCGAGGGCCTGGGAAGGAATGAAGATAAACTCCCCATGAAAATGTATCAGGCCCTGAAAGGTGGTGCTTCCGATGGTGTGGCGCTTTCCGAAGCGGAATTCGAAGCCGCGCTCGATCTATATTACGAACTCGCCGGTTGGGATGTGAAAACCGGCATGCCTACCAAGGAGAAACTAGAAAATCTGGGGTTCTCCTGGCTGGCGGAAGTTTTTTGATCAACCGCAGAATCCGCTGAGATCGCAGAGAAAAATATATTGGAGATTGGAGATCGGATCATTTACATATAGATGCTCTAATCTCCAATTCCTTTTAAAAAACTCTCCGCGTTCTTTGCGTACTCCGCGGTAAATTTTTCTTTTTTCAAGGAGCAAAATATTATGAAAATCGTTGTTTTAGGAGGTGCCGGCAAGATGGGCTGCATTGGCGTGCAGACTCTGGCCAATGACCCCCGCGTGGACGAGGTGGTGATCGCCGATTTCAACCTCGAAAACGCCCAAATTGTAGCCGATTTTATCGGCAGCCCAAAAATCCAGATCACCCACGTGGATGTTAATGATCACGCCGGGCTGGTGGCAGTGCTCACGGGCGCGGATGCCTGCCTGAACGCCACGGTATACTACACCAACCTGCAAATCATGGAAGCCTGCCTCGAAGCCGGGGTGAGTTATACCGATATGGGCGGGTTGTTCCATACCACGTTGAAGCAACTCAAACTGAGTGAGCGCTTCGCCGAAAAAGGGATCAGCGCGGTTTTAGGGATGGGATCTGCCCCGGGGGTACCGAACATCCAATCACGCTACGCGGCCGAACGGCTGGATACCATCGAGTACATCCGCATTTATGATGGCATCAAACCTCCGCCGCCCGATGATGTGCGCTTCACTTACGCGGTGCCCACCATTTTGGATGAACTGACCCTGGAGCCGATGGTCTTCGAAAACGGCGAATTCGTGGCGAAAAAACCGCTGACCGGTTTCGAGGATTACTGGTTCGCGGCCCCGGTGGGATTGCTGCCCATGCACTATTCCCTGCACTCGGAGGTAGCCACCATCCCGATTACTTTCAAGGATAAGGGCGTTAAAGAGTGCTTCTTCAAGATCAACTACTGGGGCATGGCGAAGGAGACGGTCGAGAAGGTCAACGTGCTAGCCGAGTTCGGCTTCGCCGGGCGCGAACCTGTGGAGGTGGGCGAGACGAAAATCACACCCCGCGAGTTTATGGTGGCGATGATGGGCAACTACGTTCCCCCCATCACCGACTTTTTAGCGCCTCCCAAGAACCAGCCGCCCAACTGGGTGAAAGAGATCGTCACCGAGGTGAAGGGCACCAAAGACGGCAAGGAGGTGATCTATCGCCTCGGCACGCTGACAGTCAAAGGTGCGTTGCCCACGGGCGCGGCCCCGGCCCTGGCTGCCATCTGGATGGCAGAAAAGCGCATCGAGCCGGGCGTGTATCCCCCTGAAGTTGCGTTGGACCCGGAAGCTTTCTTCAAGGAATTGGAAGCGATTGGGATCGTCACCCGGGTGACG
>DOTA01000007.1 GCA_003513015.1 Chloroflexota bacterium | reverse complement strand
ACCGCCAATAGCCTTCCTTTCGTATCCGTCCCTAGCCTACCTATGGAGAAATTAAACGCCATAGATCAGCAAATGCAAGAGATGGTAACTTCTGTAAAATCTTTGGGCGAAACGGTTAAGAATGTCGAAGCGGGNNGGATTGATTGAAAAAGTGCATACCCCTATTGTGAACTTCAATTCAACTTTATCCGATGTGGAAATCCGGGTAGTAGAAGCCAACCAGCGGATCCCATCTTTAATTGACTGGGGTTCGGTTCTGGTGACGCTGATTTTGCTCTGGTTTATCCTGGCCCAAGCCAGTTTATTGTATGGCGGCTGGTATTATTGGAAAACTGGAAAAATCCCAGCCGTTCAAATTCAAGGTTCATCGAATCTTTCCGGAGGCTAAAAATGAAACTTATTTTGCGTATTCTGATCAATGCTTTTGCTATCTGGTTTGCCGCCATGTTGTTAGATGGTTTTAATTTCACCGGAAGTTTCATCAACTTGTTGGTTGTGGCCATTGTGTTTGGGCTGGTCAATGGTTTGATTCGCCCCATCGTCAAATTGCTGACCCTGCCCCTTACGGTGATCACCCTTGGTTTGTTCGCTCTGGTGATTAACACCCTAATGTTGATCTTGACCGTTTGGTTGAGCGACGCTTTGAGCCTGACAGGCGGACTGTTCACAAACTTTTTCATCGCCTTTGCGGCGGCCATCATCATCAGCATTGTTAGCACGGTTTTAAGCTGGTTCTTACCCGATTAGATTTTGACCGTACCATTTATTCAATTTTCGTGTTTAAGACCACGAATCTAAAAACAGGAGGCTTATTATGAGACGAGGAGCAAGAGTAGCGGGCCGGCGTGCAGGGCGCCGCTCGGCAAGACGAACAACCCGGCGTGTGATGCGCCGGCGTATGCGCCGAAGAGTGATGCTTGGCGGGATGGTTCTATTAACAGTTGGAGCGGGAGCCGCCGCCGTAAAACTTTCGCAGCAGGATGCCCAACGCATCGAGCAGCACACCGGCGCATCGGTTGAGGACCTATCTGACGAACAACTCACCGGTGCCATGAAAGATTTGGGTATCCAGAGCGCGGAGCTAACCCCTGCAGATAAAGCTGCTTTATCCTCCGCTCCTCCCCCGGATGAAGAAGAAGTTGATGAAGAATCTGACATCGAAGAAGACAGCGCCGCTCCTGCTGGTGGTTATCTGGTCGAACTGGAAAAACTTGCTGATCTCCGCGATCGCGGCATCATCACCAACGAAGAATTTGAAGCCAAGAAAAAACAACTTCTGGGCCTTTAGTCAATTACACTTTTGATAAGGAGAAAAAAACAAAATGAAAACAAGGCCCATTGGTGTTACCATATTAGCCGTTTTGGCTGCACTTTTAGCCATCTTTGCTGGCTATCGGGTGCTGCAATTCTTAGGGTTGTTTCCTTTCTGGGTGGGACCGATTCCCTTCCGATCCTTTAGCCTATTCGCTGCCCTGATGTGGGGCCTGATGGCCTGGGTGTATATCTGGTTGACCAAAATGCTCTTGGATGTTGATCCACAAGCCTGGATGTTTCTGGCCGTCATTTCCGTATTCAACCTGATCCTTGAGTTTGTCACGTTGATCGGCACCAATTCAATGCAGGATGCCGCGGTTCCCTTCATTCTAAACGGGTTGATCTTGATCTATGTGATGTTGCCGGGTACCAAAAAGGCCTTCGGAACCGGCTAAATCACCCCTAAGTCTGAACTTTCCTAAATAGGGTGATCGCTGCCATTACCGGTTAAATCTTAACTTTCACAAAAAACATGCCCCGGATTACGTGTCCGGGGCATGTTGCTATCTGCAGGTTGCTACTTCCTACCCACATCCCCCACTGGCAGGTGCACGCTTCAATTCTAACTGGATCTTGGGAGAGTATTCCACCTCCTCATAATCCTCGATGGGCGGGTACGCCGCCGGACAGGAAGCGCCCAATGCCGCACTAAAGTTGTAGCGCAGTTCATCATTGCTGGCGGTTTTTACATCACCGCAGAAATCGGCTTCGAAATCTGAGGCGAAATTATCCAGCCAGCCATTGACCCCGCCACCCAGGATGTAAACATTATGCACGCTTTCCGCCACCAGCGTTTTCCAAACCTCGGTTGCGTTGGCTTCGTCGTTGCTCATCACCACGAAAACGGTATTGGCGGGTTCTGCGATAAACTCATCGATCCTGTTATGGATTTCTTCGGTTGAGATGCGTTCCGCATCCATAATGTGGAACATGTTGTAATCGGCCTCGTCGCGCACATCCAGCATAATCAGGTTGAGTTTGTGATCGTGCATGGTATGCAGCAATTCGATGGGTTCGATCTGATAGGTGCGCGCATCTAACTCGAAGTTTTTCTCCGGGGCAATTTTGGCCCAGCGATCCGCGGTGGTAGGCTGTCCCATCATTACAATGGCTAGGGCAACCACAACCAGCGCGCCTGCGCCGTAATAGCGCCACTTGGGAGCCTGTTTGGGGTCTTGGCCGCCGAAGATTTTCTCCAGTTGCTCGCTGCCCCAGAACATGAACAGCGCCATCAAAACCACGCCCAACACCACCCAGCCGGTCTCAACACCGAATAACTGTGGCAGGGTAAAGCGCCCCATGTAGGATGAATGCCACCAAACCGTAAAAGTTTCCACCGTCTCGCCAAAGGCAAAAATGCCAAAGAAAGCACCCAGCACGAAGAAAACGCCATCCAGTTTCAGGGTTGCTAAAGCTGTCAAGGATGTGCCGGGGCAAAAACCGCCGATGATGAAACCCACACCCATAATCAGGCCGCCCACAATCCCCGGCCACAAATAAGTCGGGTTCACCCAAATCAGGCGGTAATCCAGCCAGCCCAGCGCGGTGGAGGCGAAAATCAACACCATCGCCACGATAATGCCGGTGAACATCACCTTCAATACCGTCATATCTTTGAAGTAAAACTGCGCTGCCAGTTTGGGCGAGTGGGCAAAGCCCGAACTCTCTAAAACGAAGCCAAACGCGAAACCAATCAGCAAGAAAATCAGGTAGGCCAGCGGCTTACCAAGAATTGCCGTCAGAGCAAGAGGAAAAGTAGCCATCATCGACCTCCTAATACCATAACTTCCGCACAAAATAGGCCAGGGCGTAGGCCCCGCCAAAAACTGCGAACATAAACGCCCAACTGCCTACCGAAAGCACCGCACCCCCCGAAAGCGCCTGCCCCGAAGTACAGCCACGCGCCAGGCGCGCGCCGTAGCCCATAAAACCGCCGCCGATAAAGGCCATGGCCCAGCGCGTGCGCACCGAGATATTGGGTCCCTTGTTGGTTTCCAGTTTCACGCGGCCACGCAGCCAGCCCGAAACAAAGCCACCGGCAATCGTGCCTACCGTCATCATCACGATCCAACTATCCAATGGGTTCAAATCGCCACCAGCCATATCGATCAGGTAAGGCGTGCGGTCCACGTGGCCGGGGGCCACCAGGTCTTCGACCCAAACCAGTATGCGGTTTAGGCCACCCGAAGCGCCCAGCCCTTGCCCGGTGATAAAAAAGGCCAGGAAGAGTACCACGCCCAAAAGCGTGCCGCCCAAATAGGGGTTCCAATAACCCTTGGTGGGACGTTTGAAGATATTTGTGAGGGATTGCCCTCTTTTTGGAGTTTCAACAGAAGTTGTCATTTATACTTCCTCCTCAGCAGGATTCTCAGACTGGGTTTGGGTGGGTGCCTCACCCTCAGGGCCAGATTTGGCCTCGGGGTTTGCCGCACCCTCTTCAATTTCAGGTTGATCGTCGGATTCCGGGGTGTGATTCTCACCCTCGGATACCGGAACTTCCACATCCTCCCAGCCCATCATCATGGCCTGGATTCCGGCGGTGGGGGTATGTCCGGTGGTGGTCAGGTAAACGTGCGCCACAATGAACGAGGCAAACAGCCAGGCGACCATGGTGTGCAGCGGGGCCAGGAAAGGCAGCCCTCCCAGGCTCTCGGCGATGTTGGGCCAGCGCTGCGCACCCCAGATCAGAATGCCGGTGAGGCCTTGCAAGGGCAGCAACACGTTCAGAATGCCGAAGTAAGTTACCTGTTGCAATGGGTTGAGCTTTTTGCGCACGGTCTTTTCGAAGGGGTGGTCNNGCCGCGTTGAGCGCCAGCAGAGCCGCCAGCACATTGTGTACCAGCACCACACCCGTGAAGGTGAAGATGCCGAAGGTTTCGGGTTTGTGGATGATCAGGCCGGTGAAAAGCAGTATCACGATTGCAAAGGTTTGCAGCCAGTGCCACAGACGCTCGTAGACCGAGTACATGTACACTTTTTCGGTCTGGGCAGCATGCTTGGGCTGGCGCATGGCTGCAGCCACTCGCAAACCGCCATGCACGCTGATCGCGCCTAACACGCCGAGGAAGAACAATCCACCCAGCAGGTCAATCCAACCGACGCTATTGTGGCCGAGGATGTACAGGCCGCTGTTCTCCGGGGAGGGTTGGTAATACAGCGCGCCATCGTCGTCTTTGTAAATCTCACCGTTGACACTGACATCGTTGCCCTGCACAAACTCAGGGATTACCCCGCCCGGCGTATAGCTGGCGAGTTGGATGGGCTGCGCCAGCCGGGATTCTTCCCCGTGGCAGGTGGCGCAGTCTTTGGTGACCCACTCACCCTCAGCGACATCGTGGTTGATGCTATAGGGTTGGATTTCACCCACGATACGGGGATTCCCCAAACCTAAATTGATCAGCCGTTGGGCCACAAAGTTTTGTTTTTCGGGCGTATCAATGATCAGTTCATTTTCTTCGATAGTGCCGTTGCCGTTAGTGTCAAAACGCTGCACAATGCCGGGATGATAATCCGCGCCATCAAAATAGGCCGCTTTCAAATCGTCCAGACGCACCGGGCGAGGCGGATCGCCATAAACCCAGAAGAACGAAGTAACCAGGTTGAAAGGCGCTAGCGAGTAATTACCACTTACATCCCCGCGCGGCAACAAAACCGGCTCGTAACCGACCAGTAAGGTTTGCAGGGTGTCGGGGTTTTGGCCTTCTGTGCCGCGGCAATCGGCCCGGGAGGTGCCTTCGGCCGTAATCACGGTCCAGTCTTGCTGCTGGTTGGCCGAGGAATACAATTGCGGAATATGGCAGCTTTCGCAGCTTACAGCGTTGAAGTGGGCCTCTTTATAGGGCAGCCAGTCATGCGTGGTCTGTGTATCGTGGCATGAATCGCAGCGCCGCATGGTGTTATTCAATTCCGGGGCTACCGTGGTTTGGGCACTATCGCCGCGGGCGAACTGGTGCAGCGGTTGCAGCAGGTATTCGCCAATATCCAGGCGGCGAGGATCGAAAATCAAGTGCTCCGGTTTGCTGGCATTGGTTTCCTGGTAATACAGCGGATTATTCAAGGCATAGTGACAATCGGTGCATTTTAGCAAGCGTTCGGCATGCACATCCCACGAGCGGGTTAGTTGCTCTTTATCAGCCAGATTCATGCCGCTATCGGAGATTTGCTGCGGCGAAACGATTTGCCCGGTGGTGATAGTGCTCCAACGTTCAGGCGTGCAGCCATAGGTGACCAGCGGATCTTCGATGTTATCGTGAACCAGTCCGTGGCATAGGCCGCAGTTGTTGTTGGTGGGGTCTTGGATTTTCACAAAATCAGCGAGCAGTTCGCCGTTTTCATCAAAAGCAGAGGCGTTCCAGGTGAAGCCCTCAGCAGATTTTTCGACAATGCCGCTGCCTTCCAGCGTGGCGGTGTTGGCCCAGCCAAATTCCCCGGCGTGGATGGTTTCGATGCGGCTATTGTTGTTCGGTTGCGGGGTATGACAGAGGAAACAATTCATCTCGATTACCCCGGATTCAGACCAATCCCAGGGGATTAGCTCACCCGTTTGGGGGTCCAGGATGTTCGTCTGCGGATCCCCTGGGGTGTTGACCAAACTCTGGAGAGGGGTGCCCTCCCGGCTGGTGGTTGCGGGTCCCCCACCTACGTGGCGAATCCCAATCGTCCGCAGCCAATCCGCGGTCCCCAGGTCAATCAGATCATCCCCCGCAGGTGAAAGGTAGCGGTAGCTGATGGCATTCCACTTGCCAAACAGGCCGGGGCTGGTATCCCAGGGGCGTTCGCTGACCGTTTGGCCGGGCGCGCCGAAATCTTGCAAGCCTACATCGGCATGGAAGCTGTGTGAAACGATGAATTCGGCATCGTGGCAAGCGCCGCAGGTGTTCATCGTGGAAACGGGTTTGCCGCTTTCGAGCACGTTCGTTCCATCTTCATCGAGCAGGGCGAAGGTAGGGTGCAGGGGCGAGATTTGCTGTGTGGCGGGTTTTTCGGCTTGCATGGCAAAGGCGTTGCGTCCAAACCAGGCAAGGCCAACGGTGAGCAGGAGCAACCCGGCAATGAAAATTCTTAGCGTGCGTTTTTGTGTCATGTGCATTCTCGTAGGTTAGACGGGAGACTGGGGACGGATGACGGGTTTTACTTGTCTTCCATCCCCGGCCTTCGGTCAATTTATTCGTTGTTTTCCAGGTTGCGCCCACCCCAATCGATGGGGTCGCCCAGGTAGCCGAGGGCTTGCCAATCCATACGCCCTTCGGGGCCGTGGCAGAAGTTGCAGGTCAGGGCTTTTTCAGAGGGGGGTACCATGTGGGTGACCGGCCAGTACATCCAGGTTTCGGCGAAATCATATTCGCCGCTGAAATCCATCCCCACGATATCGGAGCCTAATTGCAAGGCGGAAGGCCAATCGAAGGTTGTCCAGAAGCCGTCTTCCCGCGCGGTGAGCGGTTGTAACAGGTAGTTGTTGACGGTATCGTAAGGCTGCCGGGCAACGTGAATTTTGAACGGGTAGATTTTGGCATTGGGATCTGTAATACTGCCCGCGGGCTGATCGAGGATCGTGGGCTGGGTGGGATCAATTTTGTCGCCCAACAGATAGCGATATTCGAGGTTGCCGTTGAACCAGGAATAGGCGGGAGCGAAATCGCTTTCGTAAACGAAGGAACCTTTGATTTTTAGGTAAGTGAAGTGGTTTTCGGGTAAATCCTGACCGGCAGTTGACCAATCCCAGTAAACTTTGGTGGGGTCTTTGACACCAATATCGGGGATGTGGCAGGTTTGGCAGGCCACGGTCTGGGTGTGGGCGTTGATGCGATCATCGGCATGCAAATCGCTGGCATGGCAATCGGTGCAGGCCACCTGCTCTTGCGGATCGATGGTGTAATTATCGACAACCAGTCGGCCTAAAATTTGATGATCTTTGGTTTGATGGCAATCGGTGCATTGAAAATCCAACTCGCCCATGTGCACATCCAAGGTAGCTTCCGGAAAGTAGAGATGTTCATCGAGATCGCCGTGTTTTACGCCATTGCCGCCACCGCCATCAAAGTGGCAGCCGCCACAATTTTCGCGAGTGGGGTTGCGCACGCTTTGGGCTGCTGCGGCCAGATCGATACCAGCCGCGGGATAACCGTAATCGCTTTTGCCATACAGGTTCACATCCGCGTGGCAGGCTAAGCAATCCACGTTTTCCTGGTTAGCAAAATCGAAATTAGCATCTTCCCAGCCATAGCCGATGTGGCAACTCATACATTTCTTTTGGTTGCCCTGGGTGCCAATGCAGAAGTTGTTGATCTGGTTCTTTTTGCCAATAGTGACCGGTTCATCGCGCCAGGGCACATCGAAAGGTTGGCTTTCCCAGGTCCAGTGGGAGGTTTGCATCACACTAAAGGCCGCATCTTCATGGCATTCCAGGCAGGCTTTGGTGACATCCGCGCCGGTTTCAAACGGGCCTTTGACGATTTGGGAGTGATCGGTGTGAGGCTTGTGGATGGGCACATTCTCCCAGGGGCTATCCTGTGCTTTGGCATTTTTGGGCATCAGGATCAAGATGGGAACGATGATGATCGCCAGGGTGACGAGGATGCCAAGTACCCAAATATATTTGAAATTTTTCATAGTCGTTGTCCTGTTATGAATTGTTTGAATCTTCGATCAAGCTGGCCCGGTAGGTCAGGCGGTCTCGAAGTACATCACGGAGCATGTTGAGTGCGTCTATGAGACGAACATCGGTTAATTTGTATTCCACGCTGGCCCCCTGGCGCACAGCTTGCACCAAGCCGCGGTCGCGCAAAATTTTGAGGTGGCGTGAAGCCGCAGGCTGGCTGATGCCAATATGCTCAGCTAGATCGCTAACGTTGCGGGACTGCTCAGAAATGGCATACAACAGTAAAATCCGCCGGGGGTCTGCGACGGCGGAGCAAATTTCAGCGTGAAGCTCGGTAATTTCTTGGGCGAGGAGAGTCCCATCCATATCTGTATTCCAGTTTAGTATGTATTCGCATACCCGAATACATTGATGGATGGAATATTAATCTCTGATGAGCAAAACGAATAGTGAAACTTGTCACATGACATTGTGCAGAATGTCACATTTAATGATGCGAAATTCCGTTAAGTTTTTGATTTTTGTAAACTCGATGGTACATTTGCCCGATTTCGTGTGTATAATTATTCCCAGGTTGATCTGATTATTCTAGTATTATTTATCAATTTGGAGGTATTTATGGATGCGTTTGAAAAGGATGCAATTTCAGTGGATGTGGGTTTGCGTTTGCGAGAATTGCGCCAGGAGCGCGGCATGTCGATGCGGGCCTTGGCTCGTGAGAGCGGTCTCTCGGCGAATGCGCTAAGTATGATCGAGCGCGGGCGAACATCCCCATCTGTGAGCACGCTCTATAAATTGGCTGATGCTATGGGAGTGCCCATTACGGCGTTTTTCCGGCAGGAGCCACCGCGGCAGGATATTGTTTTTCGAAAAGCGCATGAGCGGACGCGGGTACCATTTATGCGCGGTGTTTGGGAAGGGTTAGGCGGCGAGGCATTTTTGGGACGCGTGGAACCTTTTATGTTAACGCTTGAAAGCGGTGCCAGCAGCGGGCCATTTGGCATTGTGCACACCGGGCATGAATTTGTTTTGTGTTTGCGCGGCCAGCTAGAATATCAAGTTGAAGATCAGCATTTTGTATTGGAAGCAGGCGACAGCCTATTGTTCGCCGCTCAATTGAAACATCGCTGGCGCAACAATGGCAAGAATGTCTGCAATGCCATGTTTGTTTTATCCAGCTTCGGACAAGATGAGCACCCCAGTGAATTTCATATTTCCTCCGGGATGTTGGGGGACGATGAATTGGATGACGGAGAAGACTCTGTGGTTGAAGATTAGCATCGATAAACGGCGACAAATAAAAATCCGGTTCCAATAATGAGCATGGAACCGGATTTTCTTTTTTTGTGGGTGATTCCGCTAAATAAAGATGATCTGCGCGCCGTCGGTCATATCCATAAAATCACCGGCGGTGACGATCGCCTCGACACCATCGACAAAGTCATCCATGCTCAGACCGAACATGTCGACAGACATTTTACAGGCGTAGAGTTTCGCGCCTCCATCAATGAGCATTTCGAGGTATTCTCCAACCGGGGGCGCGCCAACATCTTTGATTTTCTTTTTCATAAACCAAGATGTAAACGCCGTCATCCCAGGGATGATGCTCAAAATATTGGGGATGCCCAGGTTTCCCGTGGGTAACCCCATCATACTCATCTTCATGCTGGTTTTGGTAATGGGAGAAAGCTCCAGGTGTGCCTGACGTTTTTTGTTGATGATATCCATGCCCCAAAAAGTGAAAAAGATAGTGACATCAATACCATTGCCTAAGGCAGCCCACCCCATGACAAGCGCGGGGTAAGCCATATCTAGATCTCCTTTGGAACAGATAAATGCGATGTGGCGGTCTTCAGACATTTTATTTTTTCCTTTTGTGTTAGTGCGAATTGATTAAACGCAGCCTTCAGGTTTGCCCAGGCCGGAGATTTTGGCAACCTTTTTGGCTGGCCCCTTGGGGAAAAGTTTGAACAACTCTTTGGTAGGCACGCCTGCGCCGTTGGTGATCTGGCGCAACGTAGGGGAGGCCCCGCTACTTTCGGCGTTGGCGCGGGCAAATTCGATCACCTTCCAGTGTGCCTCGCTCAACTCATCAAGACCTTCTTCCTGGGCGATTTCAACGGCGAGTTCTTTGGTCCAATCGGCGGGGTGGACCAAAAAACCTTCTTCATTGCGTTCTATGGTTTCTAAAGCAGACATTTTTTACTCCTTGAAATTATGTATTTACAGATAGATGATTAGTTTTTGGGAGCGCTGAACGGTTGATCGTCCAGTGCTTTTAATAGATTGATTAGCCGGGCCATACCGCGACGGGTTTTGGGGTTGGAGAACTCGCGTAGCAAGGTCAGCGTGGAGGGTGGCTTGGCATCGGGCGGAATCTCTTGGATAGCGCCGATGGCATTATTGGCAATGGCCATGATCTCGGGTTGAGTCATGTTGCGCACCGTGGACAGAATGGTGACAACGTTATCGCCCAAGGCTTTAACATCCTCTTCGGAGAATTCGGTGACGATCTTTTCAAAGATGCCCCAGCCTTCGCGGGCAAAAGCGAAGTAGCCATCACGTTCCATTTTATCCAGGTTTTCTACCATGTTCGAGAATACTTGCTTGCCGAGCAGCTCCACTTCATCCGTGACGCCCATCAGGGCTTCGAAGCGGTCGAACATCGACAGGATCAATGGCATGTTGCGCAACATGCGTTTGAGCATGTAAAGCAAATCCGAAAGTTCAAACTCAGGATCGATTTCAGCCAACTCGTCAATCGTCAATTTAATCAGTTGGTTTGCAATCGGGAGCATATCTTGCTTGAGTTCATCGAACTCTTGCTGGCGGCGCTGCTGAATGGCGGTCTGTTCGGTCAACAGAGCCATTTGTGTCGTTAGCAGGTCGATTTTTTCGTGTAGGAGAGCCAGATCGTTATCCATGCTGCACTCCTAGGCCCATTTGCCGGCCATGCTCATCTGCGATTCGAAGGGCATCTCGCCGCCTTTAAGCAGGATGTTCCAGTAAATCCAGCGGAAGGCCATCTTGCCCCAGTGGTTAGCGGCAGTCTCTTGTAGCAGCGAGAATGGGCCAAGCCCAGGCAGGGGAAATTTTCCGGGCAGGGGTTCCACATCATAGTTGAAGTCGATCAAAATCCCTTTTTCGAAACCGGATTCGATATAGCAATTTGCGTGACCATCAAATTTGGGGAGCGGATTCAGCCCTTCCATGTGGCGCAAAATATTTTCGATGATCACATCCAGCATGAAGTGAGCCACAGACCCAGCCTTGGAGGTGGGTGCGTTACCGGCATCGCCAATCACCCAGATATTTTCCCATTGATCCGATTGCAGCGTGTGTTTATTGACCGGCACGAAATTGAGATCATCTCCCATTTCGGAGCGTTGGATTACACCGGATCCCATATTCGTGGGTACAGTCACCAACAGGTCATAATCGATTTCAGTTTCATCATACGATGCGATCTTATTGGCACCAGCATCTACCGAGCCGATGTTGAAATCCGCCACCAAGTTGATACCTTTGCGTTCAAGCATATCACCTAAAATGGAAGAAGCCCGCGGTTTGGTGAAGGCTCCCGGCAAGGGAGTGGCGTACACGATTTCGACCTTATCGCGAATACCGCGCTGGGTGAAATACCAATCGGCTAGGAAGAGGAACTCCAACGGGGCCACCGGGCATTTGATGGGCATCTCGGCCACGTTTAAAACCAGCCGGCCACCCTTCCAGAATTTCAGGAAGCGGTTCAGGGCGGCTGCGCCTTCAATAGTGTAGAAATCAAAAATGTTCTCGCGCCAGCCACCACCATCCACCATACCTTCGGTCTCCTCGGGGTGGATTTTGCATCCGGTAGAAATCACCAAATAATCATAGTTTATGACCCGGTTTTCTTTTGCCAGACGCACCCGATTCTGATCTGGTTCGATCACTTCGATATCTGAGATCACAAATTCCACCTGCGGGGGGATGAAATCTCGTTTGCGTTTGGTTACATCGGCGGGGTTGTAGATGCCAAAGGGAATGAATAGAAAACCGGGTTGATAATAGTGGCTTTCAAATTGATCCACGATGATAATCTTCCACTCTTGGGGATCCAGTTCATGCACCATTTTATTGGCGACCATTGTGCCGCCTGTTCCGGCACCGAGGATAAGAAAAGTTTTCATGATTTGCTCCTAAATTATGAGGCTATTTGAACCGAACGCGCTAGAGCGGCCTGATTTTCTAGCGAACTGGCCAGCATCGCCCTCAACAAATTAAGGGCCTGAATGATGCGATCATCGGAGAGTGAATAGAAGACAGATTGCCCATCGCGTTGAGCGGTGACCATATCTCGATCTCTTAAGACTTTTAGATGTCTGGAAACCGTAGATTGGGGGAGTTCTACCTTTAGCGCAAGATCACTAACATTGTAGGCGTTTTCAGCGAGAGTATAAAGGATCAGAATTCGGTTGGGGTCTGCCAACCCGCTGCATATCTGGGCGTGCAACCGATCAATTTCTGCTCTGAGGTTATTATCCATGTTGCTCCTGCTCTACTTCTGTGGATTTCGACAAATGTAAGTATTCGCCTATTTGCATACTTTACTTTCAGAAATATATCATTAGCGCATCCGTGGTACTAGTGAGTAATGTCACAAATGGCAGACGATATATGTAATGTAGTACAGTTGTATCAGATTACGCTACGGATAAACAAGGAATTATGCTTATGATTTTGCGCCTTGACTGAAAGGGCGCACTCATTTGTTGTAGATTGGTGCTCAAACAGCACCCTGAGCGCCAACCGGCAGCGCACTTTGACACCGCTTAGCAAGCTACCGGTTGGCAGTCGAAGGGGTGGTGGTGATTCTACAAATCTTGAGCACTCACGAGTGAAAAAATCGCTCCCCGGTTTTTTTATTTGCATGCTATAATGTGGCATGTTTGGTGAACCGCATGACGAATAAAATCCGCATTTCTGCTCCTGTTTTGAATGATAATAACGATAATGATAATAATCGCTATCGGGCGGTCAGACGCGGGTTGCCGGTTTTCTGAACTTAGCACTTGTGAATTGATCGCCCGACGCAGCAGCGAAGGGCGATTTGTTTTGTAAGGCACATCTGGAATTTTGGAGGTCGATATGTATAAGACACACACCTGTGGTGAACTCCGCAGCGCCCAAGTTGGGCAAACTGTGATGCTGGCGGGATGGGTTCATCGCCGCCGCGATCATGGTGGGGTTACCTTCATTGATTTGCGCGATCGTTTTGGATTGGTTCAAATTGTCACCAACCCGGATATTTCTCCCGATGCACACGAAACGCTGGTGCCGGTTCGCTCCGAATGGGTGATCCAAGTCGAGGGTCTGGTAAAGGCGCGTCCGGAAGGGATGACCAACCCCAATATGGATACCGGCGAAATCGAGGTGGAAGTAACCACTGTCAACATCCTCAACCCAGCCAAAACACCACCCATCTACATCAATAAAGATGAAGAGGCCGATGAGCAAACCCGACTGAAATACCGCTATCTTGACCTGCGTCGCGAACGCATGCGCCGCAACTTGCTCTTGCGCCATCGCGTGGTCAAATTTGTGCGCAATTACCTCGATGCCCAAGGGTTTATGGAAGTGGAAACCCCAATTCTTTTCAAAACCACCCCAGAAGGCGCGCGCGACTATTTAGTGCCTTCCCGCGTGCATCCCGGCGAATTCTATGCCTTGCCGCAATCTCCGCAGCAGTTGAAGCAAATGCTCATGGTCGCCGGAGTGGAACGCTATTTTCAGATTGCCCGCTGTTTCCGCGATGAGGATCTGCGCGCCGACCGTCAGCCGGAATTCACCCAGATCGATCTCGAGATGAGCTTCGTGACCGAGGATGACGTCTTCGCGGTCGTCGAGGGAATGCTGCACGCGGTATTCCGGAACGACATGGGGCGGGAGCTCCCGGTGCCCTTTCCGCGCATGACCTACCAGGAGGCGATGGCGCGCTACGGCAGCGACAAGCCCGACCTGCGCTTC
>DOTA01000546.1 GCA_003513015.1 Chloroflexota bacterium | reverse complement strand
CGCGGTTGCCGAGCGCAATAGCGCCCAAGATGTGGATCAGTGCCAGCGAAACCCAGCCCACGCCGGTTTGCCCGAAGGTGAACCCCAGGTTGGTGATGGCGAAGGTTGTGGATGTGAATGAGAATAGTGAGGCCCAGTAGCTGTAGCGCGGGCGCTGCCAAAGGCTGGCGGCCAACAGCGCGCTGCCTGCCAGAATAGCGTGCGTGGCCGCGGCGGCTGCGCCACTGTTGAGATCGGTGAGGGACCAGAAGGCTGCGATGACACCCAGGGCCAGGCCGGTGCCGATGGCCGCGCGGCTGTGCCCGCGCAGGATGGGATCAGCATTTGATTTCGAGAGTTTGAAGCCCGCGGCAAGGTACAAGGGCACGAGCGCGGCCAGCCCGAAGGCTTGCCAGGCAGGATTGAGGCCGAAACGCTGGAAAATCCCGGCTTGGGTGAGATAAACGGCGATCGGCAGGCTGAGGATGGCGAGCAAGCCCAGGCTGCGGCTGCGGTAGCGGATGGCTCCCCAGGCAAAGACCACTCCACCAATCCACCAGTTGATGGCCGTGGCGGTATGCAGGGTGTCGAAAGTTGAGCGGTCTAGGTAGCGCCAGGCCAGCGTTAGCGGCATGATAACGGCCACACTCAAGAGTGCCAGATGTCTAAAGGGATCGACAAAAACGCGGGCACGGTTCTTTTCGGGNNGCCAGCACGCTGCTCCCCGCGGCGACCCCCACGAGATAACCAAAAAAGCGGCTTTGGATGTTGAGCGTCACCAGGGTGTAGATGCCCAGGCAGGCCAGCGAAGCGATGAGCCAGAATTCAGCCCAATAAGCGGGGGGCGTGCCGAAGTTGATGTAAACGGTGTAAAGGTCAATTGGGATGAGCAGGGCGGCGATGGCGCTGAGTGCAATCCCGGAGCGGTAGAGAGCGGTTTTGCGGCGCACCAGCCAGCCCAGGAAAAAGAAAATCAGCGTAAACCCGCTGGGGATGGCGACGCGCAAGGGGGCCGAAAAATCACGCCAGCCCCAGATCACGAAGGAAATTGCCGCGGTGAATAGCAGGAAAATCCCCAGGAAAAGGATGGCCTGCAAGGTGCGTTCAGAGAGCAGGGTGCGCCACAAGCGCTCGCGCCAAGGGATTGCCAGCTGAGGCGCGGCGGCTGGTGGCACAGGTATTTCGCGGATGGGATGCACTTTGATCGCTTCTGGGGGCGGGGAGATTTGATGAATAAGGGGGGCAGGCCGCAACCCCAGTTTGAGTTCTAGGGTATCAATTTCCGTTTGCAAAAACTGGCGATATTTGGATTCTGTAGTTTTGCTGGTAAATCCACTACGGGCACTCAAGCGATTGACAACTTCAAGAATGTAACGCCAGATTTCGAGTTGCTGTTCTTCCGTGACCGGCTTCGAGGGCCGAGGCAAACCTTCCAGGCGTTGAGTTAATTCGGTCGCGCGTTCATCCAATTGGGTAGCGAAGGCTTGCCCAACCTTGGGGTCGAGATCGCCCTGGGCCAGCCATTCGTTAAATTTTTCTTGGAGAATTTCGTAACGGATGATCTTCAGCCAGGCTTGGGCAGCTTCTGCAGCATTGAAGGGCGGCTGGCGCAACCCGAGATCAACTTCAAGTTTCCTTTTACGAGCCTGATAGCGATTCTGTAAATTTCGACTTGTTTCACTTGAGAGATCTGTTGTTTCCCACTTGGGTAGTTCGTTTAAGAACCAGTTGACATGGAGCAGTTCTTCGATGAGATTGGGGTCCCCACCAAATCCACATTTTGGGCAAGATTTTTCAATTGAGAATTTTTGTTGATCACATTTGGGACAGTGCATGTTCATCCTGAAGATTTTGCGAACCGCTGATTCTATTCTAGCGGTTTATGTTGGGTATGTCTATGTTTGCCACTGTTTCTTTATAACGAAAGTATCTCCAAAATCTGACTGGTTGCCCAGCTATCACTTTTGTAACTAGGGTGGAGTNNTTGCCCGGCAGATGGCCTCTAAAAATTACCAGGTTGTGATCGTTGCTCGCGATGAAACCAAAGCCCAAGATTTGATCGCCGAAATCATCCGCGTAACAGACAATCCGCGTGTTTTTTATGCGTTGGCCGATCTCTCGCGTCGGGCAGAAATCCAAGCATTGGCGCAGCGCTGGCAAGGCCCGCTGCATGTGCTGATCAACAATGCTGCGGTCACCCCGCGTAGCCGTCAGGAAACCCCTGATGGGATCGAAATGCAATTTGCTACCAACGTCTTGGGCTACTTTTGGATGGCGGAGGCATTCGCCCCAATATTGAAGCAATCTGCGCCTGCCCGGATTGTGGATGTGGCCAGTTATTGGGCTGGGGGGTTGGATTTAACTGATTTGGAGTTCAAGCGGCGGGCTTACAGCAACGGTGCGGCCTATCGTCAATCGAAGCAGGCCAATCGCATGTTGGCCGCGGCCTGGGCTGAACGGCTTAACAATGATAATATCAGCGCAAATGTGTGTCATCCTGGCGATGTCAACTCCCAACTGAGCCAGAATCTGGGTTTTGGCGGCTCCCAAACTGCCGATCAGGGCGCAATAACTCCCGTTTGGTTGGCCACCACAGCACTCGGTGGGCAAGTTACGGGAAAATATTTCGAAGATCAACACCAGGTACCCTGTCGTTTTGCCGCAGATCGAGCGGCGGTCGCGACACTCTTTCGCATTTGCCAACAATACTCTCATGTTTAAATTCATTAGATCACGGATTTAAGGGAATCAGCATCCTGAACCGCGTTGACGCTTGCACCGCACACAAGTGCAGGT
>DOTA01000245.1 GCA_003513015.1 Chloroflexota bacterium | reverse complement strand
AGGCGTTATCGCTGAGTACCAATAAGTCCAGGCAAGCCGCCAGGAGCAAGAGGCCGCCGAAATCCCGCCAGCCCTCTAAAACGGGACGGCGATCATATTTTTGCCAAATGGTCTGGTTAAAAGCCGGAAAGAGCATCACACTGAGGCCCAATCCCATCAATGTGCCGGTGATCAGGCGCAGGGTGTTATTGGGTTCGTAAATCCAATAATGCTCCGTCCAGGGGATCAGGTGCAAAAAAGAATTGAAACCGTCGATGGCGTAGCCCGCCGCGCCCAATAATAAAACNNGCGCCCAGATATTGTCCCGTACAGCGGGCGCAAACTGAAAACTGGTAATCACCGATATGGAAAGAGCGGGTATCAATCCGGTGACAGACAGCATAGCCAATGGCATCGGCTTTACCCAAAAGTCCTTCGGGAGCGAATAACATCCAGATCAAGATCAGCAACCCAACCCCAAGCGTTAGAACGATTCGCCAGGGGAAGCGTTGTAAAAAGTTCTCTCGAAAAGTGGAAATGGTGTTGCTCAGGAAAACCATGCTCTGAATTATACCCTTCGGCCACAAATTACGCCTTCAAATTTTACACGAAACGCAGGCCTCAATAGGGCAATCGCATGTTCAGTGNNCAGTGCTACATGCAATCGCCCTACAGGCCTCAAACCCATTTGGCAAGCCTATGCAATCGCGGTATGATAACGCTTTGAATGAATCCCTGACGGAAGAGAAAATCATGTCACGAAAATTCTTTTTACTAATTATAATTTTAACAGCCGGTTTATTTGTGGGCTGCGCTACTTTAGATAAAGCCTTGGCTCCCCTGCCGACACTACCCCCAACATTGGCTTTGCCCACAGAAATTCCGAATACCGTGACTCCCTGGCCAACTGCCGTAGACAGCCCCACGCCCACGATTTCGCCGACTCCCCGGCCAACCCGCACCAAACTGCCAACTGCCACAGCCTCGGCAACAGTGCCGCCGATCACCCGCGTTCAACCCGACAATTTTCCAGATAATATCAACCCACTGACCGGGTATCCGCCCTCAGATCCCGCCTTGCTGGAACGCCGCCCCATCGCCGTCAAAATCCCTAATTATCCGCACTCGGTGCGGCAAAATCAAGCCGGGCTATCCCTGGCGGACAACGTATTTGAATATCACCTGGAAGAAGGATTGACCCGGTTTATTGCCATATTTTACGGCAACGATGCTGAGCGTGTCGGGCCGATCCGCTCCGGGCGAATTTTTGATGTACATATCGTCAAGATGTATAACGCCGTGTATGTTTTCAATGGCGCTTACCAGGAAATCGATAATGCCGCTCTGGATGTTTATGGCTATCTGGTTGAAAACCTCAACAAAAATCTGTTTGTGGTCGATCCCGGCGAATGCAAGCCCTATATGTGCCGCGATGAAAGTATTAATGATTACAACAATCTCTTTGGCAACACCCACGAAATTTCTAATCTAGTCACGGAACGAGGAACTGGCAACGAACGTCCTGATCTGGTGACCAATGCATTCTATTCCATCGGTAATTATGGCAACGATTGGGCTATGCAAGTGTATGTTAACTATTCCTACGCCAATTACGCCTACTGGGAATACGATCTCAATACGGGCCGATACCTGCGTTACCAGGGAAGTGCAGATAACCTGCACAATAATCCGCAATACGATCTGCTCATCGACAATTTGAACGGCCAACCCGTGGCAGCCGACAATGTGATTGTTTTGTTCGTGCCCCATGAATTTTTCTATAAATCGGATACCTCTGAAATTTTCGATATTAAACTCACCGACCAGGGTGACGCCTATGTTTTTCGAGATGGCAAAGCCAACCCAGCAGTTTGGGTCCGCACCGATGAAAATAAACCCCTCACCATTCAAGATACCGCGGGGAACCTTTTCCCGCTTAAACCCGGCGTGACTTTCTTTCAGGTCCTTACCACCGATTCAACCTACATAGAAGATAATTCCATCTGGACATTTGATTTTGTCCGCCCCACCCCACCCCCAGAATAAATCACAGAAATTATGAGGAGCCAAGAATCTATGAAACGCTTAATTTGGATATTGATCCTGATCCTTTTGCTGACGGCCTGTGCCTCCGAACCAACCGCCACGCCCACAGCAGAACCGGAACAACAACCTGCCAGCCTCCCAACGGATACCGCTACCGCGGAGCCAACCGCAACTTCCACATTGGTACCGCCAACCTCCACACCCACAGATACCCCGGAACCCACCGCAACCGAGGTTAATCTCGATCCCCTGGCAAATTACCCTGTGGAGGGTTACGGGCCGGCTAATTTCCCCGCGAACATCAACCCCCTCACCGGCTTAGCTGTGGATGATCCCGCCATTCTGGATCGCCGCCCGGTTGCCGTCAAAATCTCGAATTACCCCCGCGATATCCGCCCGCAATGGGGCTTATCACTGGCTGATCTCGTTTTTGAATACTATCACGAAGGCGGGTTGACGCGTTTTCACGCCATTTTCTATGGCAATAATGCCAGTGAAGTTGGCCCCATCCGCTCGGCACGCCTCCCGGATGATCTTCTAATTCAGGCTTATAAATCGGTTTTTGCCTTTGGCAGCGCAGATTACCGCGTGCGTTCCATGCTTTTCAACGCAGAATATGCTAACCGTCTGGCCTCGGTTTCCGATAAGCCTTGCCCCCCAGATATTGACTACCCTACCTGCCGCATCGACCCCAATCAGTGGAATCACCTGATGACCGATACCAGCATCCTCAGCCAACACTTTACGGCGCAAGGCGTTCCCAATGGACGGCAAAACCTCGATGGGATGCGCTTTGATAAAGCTGTGCCACCCGATGGCGAAACTGGAGACAGCTTGATCGTGCGTTACTCTGCAGATGATTATCACAAATGGGTTTACGATGCCGCTACCGGTAAATATCAACGCTACTATGATGCCGCCTATGATTCTGGAGCAGGCGAAACCTTCGAACTGCTCACGGATCGCTCAAATGATCAAATCGTTGCCGCCGATAATGTTGTAGTGTTGTTTGTGCCGCACAGTTTTTACAGCCGCGAACCCGAAATGATCCTGATCGACCTGATTGGCTATGGCAAAGCCACACTTTTCCGCGATGGACAGGCTTACGATGCTAATTGGGCGCGCCCGAACGCCGGAGAGATTGTTTCGATCACCTTCGATGATGGCAGCCGCTTCCCCTTAAAACCGGGCAATACCTGGTTTGAGATCGTCGGGCAATCCAGCCTAACCCAACAAGGCAGCCCTGATTGGCGCGTTCAATTCCAGACTCCTTAAATTTGTCTAGACAACCTTAAATTTCCCCGTAATCTATTGACTCGCGATCATCCACAGTGCTACAATGACTGTACAGTACGTTAAAAAGCACTCCGAAAAGGCAAACCTGATGAAAATCAGGGGCGCAAAGTCCAGGGCCTAAAGTCGTTACAGCAAGATTAACGGCCAAGGCGGCCAGACTACCGAAAAAGGCTAACTTAGCGGGAGCTAAGGGCGCAAAGCTATGGGTCTAAGTCGGAAAAAGTATGGCCGATGAAGATTGCCAGGCTACCGAAGAGTGCTTTCAATTCAAACAAACCCCTGCCAAAAACGGCGGGGGTTTTAATTTTTTAAGGCGATGCATCAATTTTTTTTATTCAAATTCAGCAGAATCGCGATCTACTGAAATTAGCATCAACATCAGCGTGAAAAGTCGCATTTCTCGGATAAAATAGCTCAGCACTTCAGCCAATAAAAAGCTAAACTTAATAGGCAGTGGTTGATTTGTAAGTGATGAAGCAAAGACCGGTGTCACTCTGAGTCGCAGGCGAAGGGTCTAGCGAAGCGGATTTCGACATCGAAATGCCATTTTACGCTGTGCAAGATGTTCGCCTGCACTTGCGTGCGGTGCATACCTACCCCGGTGGGGGTGCCGGGGAGCGTCGGCCTTCAGCCTCAACATACCAACGGGGATACCCTTGCGGTATGCCATCACTACTTACTTTGTAACTGCCACCACTTTATAAATAGGAAACCACATGAAAAGAAATCACTACAACTTTAACACCCTCAACCCTGAGATCGAAAAACGGATCGACAACTTGCTCGCCAAAATGACCTTGGAAGAAAAAATCGGGCAAACCATACAGATCAACATCCACGAAGGCAACCGCAAAGAAATGATCGAGCGCATTCGCCAGGGGCAAGTCGGCTCGGTATTAACCATCTACGGCATCGACAATATCAACGCAGTGCAAAAAGTAGCCGTAGAAGAATCTCGCCTCGGCATTCCGCTGTTGATCGGCTGCGATGTGATCCATGGCTACCGTACGATTTTCCCAATCCCTTTAGCCGAATCCTGCACCTGGGATCTCGAACTCATCGAAGAAAGCGCCCGCATCGCCGCTGAGGAGGCTACCGCCAACGGCGTTCACTGGACTTTTGGCCCGATGGTGGATATCTGCCGCGACCCGCGTTGGGGGCGCATCGCTGAAGGGGCCGGCGAAGACCCCTATTTAGGCCAAGTCGTCGGTGCGGCGCGTGTGCGCGGCTTCCAAAGCGAACTTGATAACGGCCACAAAATGGTAGCCTGCCCCAAGCACTACGCCGCCTATGGCGCCGCGGAAGCCGGTAAAGATTACAACACCGTAGATATTTCCGAACGCCAATTACGGGACATTTACCTGCCACCTTTCAAAGCCGCCTTCGAGGCCGGAGCTGGCACAACCATGTCGGCTTTCAACGACCTTAATGGCGTCCCCGCCTCGGCTAACCCCCTGACTTTGCGGCAAATCCTGCGGGATGAGTGGAATTTCAAGGGGTTGGTGGTCTCCGACTGGAATTCCGTAGGAGAATTGATACCCCACGGCGTAGCCGCTAATCACAAAGAAGCCGCCCGGCGCGCCTTCCTGGCTGGGGTCGATATGGATATGACCTCCGGAGCCTATCATAAACACCTTGCCGAACTCATCCACGAAGGCTACATCCCCACAGAACGCCTGGACGAAGCTGTGCGCCAAATTTTGCGCATCAAATTAATGCTGGGGTTATTTGAAAACACCCGCATCGATCCAGCCGGTGCCGACGCCGCTATCCTGAAACCCGCATACTTGCAAACCGCTCTCGAAGCGGCCACGCAAGCGATGGTGCTGCTCAAAAACCAGGGCAACCTGCTGCCAATTGACACCCAAAATATCAAACGTATCGCCCTGATTGGCCCCCTGGCCGATGACCATCACGAAATTTTAGGCACCTGGCACCGCATTGGGCGCGACGAAGACACCGAATCGGTGCTCGACGGGCTGCGGCAAGTGCTCCCTGATGATATCGAACTCACCTACACGCAAGGCTGCGATATCCGCGGCGAGCGCCCCACCAACACCATCTCTGCTGTCACCGCCGCCCAAAAAGCCGATCTGGTCATCATGGTGTTGGGCGAAGCCGAAGCCATGAGCGGTGAGGCCCACTCCCGCGCCCACCTGGGGCTGCCCGGCAAACAACAATTCCTACTCGAAGCCGTGCATGCCACCGGCACCCCGGTTGTCGCCGTACTCATGTCGGGCCGCCCGTTGGTGATCCCCTGGATGGCCGAAAATATTCCCGCCATTTTGTGCGCCTGGCATGGCGGGCTGCGCACGGGGCGAGCTGTGGCCGATCTGCTTTTTGGGCAAGCTAACCCCAGCGGCAAACTCACGGCCTCCTGGCCGCGGGCTGAGGGGCAAATTCCGGTGTACTACGCCCACAAAATGACAGGCCGCCCCCCCGATGGTGAGGGAGGTTTCCAATTCCAAAAATATCATTTTACGGAATATGTGGATGAGGAGGTCGCCCCGCTCTTCCCCTTCGGCTTTGGCCTCTCCTATACGAGTTTCGCTTACTCGAATTTAGGGGTGCTCACGCCAACAGTAGCTGCGGATTCCACCCTGAAAGTCACCGTTAAAATTACCAACTCCGGAGAAATCCCCGCCGCTGAAATCGTGCAGCTTTACGTGCGCGATCTGGTGGCCGAAGTCACCCGCCCGGTGCGAGAACTCAAAAGCTTCCAAAAAATCCGTTTGCTGCCTGGCGAAAACCAAACCCTGACTTTTGAGATTCCCGTGCAGACGCTGGGTTTCCACGGTCTGGATAT
>DOTA01000176.1 GCA_003513015.1 Chloroflexota bacterium | reverse complement strand
TTACCGTTATGTCACTGCCAGCCAGATAGAGAATTCCCGTGCTGCCATCTTTGTTGGTAAAGATTTGGCGCACGAGGTGCACAGGAAAAAGCATGTCTTTGAGCCAACCTGTGAACATCGTCTCTTCTTGCCAGNNTTATTGAGCGTTTCCTTGATGAAGCACTTGTTTTCTTTGGCAGCAAACCAGGTATCGCGAAACAGCAGTTTGTTTTGCACACATACCTGTCGCATGGCTCTCATCAATTCACTCTTGGTGACCAAACTGGCTCGTTTTCGCTTGTGCGTTTTGAGATCACAATACTCAATCGGCTTTTTGATCAACTCAAAAGCCACCGGAATCGAGATGCCGTCCACGTGGTACAGGCAATTGAGCAAGTTGAAACCTTGCACTGCCCGGCCTTTGCTGTGATCATAATGCCAGCACATGACTTCGTTTTCATCCGTATAGGGCTTTTCTTGGATGGTGTCATCAAAAATCAAAACGGCATCTTCCCCTTCAACCTTGCAGACCGTCGCTTTGACTTCTAGTCACAGACTTTCAACCTATACTCCCTGCCTGACAGAAAATGAGTGATTTGATCTTGGCTGACTTGCCCATTCCCATCTATGATAGACCAGTCGCCGTGGCATAACCAAAGGTGCTGAGTAAATAATCGGTAGAGTTCCAGATGTGCTTTGTTCATGCCCGTATCCTGCCCAATTTTGCCACATCTGGTACGTAACGTCAGTTTTTAATTAAAAAACGCTCAACACCATCCAGAGCGTTTCTTTTGGGGCAAAATACCCATCAAACTTTTGGCTCCTCGGGAAGGACTCGAACCTACAACCTAGCGGTTAACAGCCGCCCGCTCTGCCAATTGAGCTACCGAGGAATGAACGAACGGACGGCATTATAAGCGTTAGGCATGTCACTGTCAAGGAAATTATTTTGCCCTTTTAGCTTTGGTTCCCACCTAAAATCCAGCCCAAATTTATTCCCGGAATCCGTAATCATCGATGATTTGGGCAATAATTTCTTTGGATTCCCCGGATATACTCAGGAATTGAAATCCCGTGTTGAAGAAATTGGGATCGATATCTTCATTGCACCAGACACTCTTGGCTTCGAAATCAATCACACTCTGGGTATAATTTTCATCGGGCAGATCAATCCTCAATAAAAAGTCGAGATTTATCTCAATGGGGGTCTCACTAATGATCATCATGCCGCCTTCATTCATATTCCCCAGATATCCCAAAAATATACCGGTTTTCCGATCATAGACCCGTGAGTAAAAGAGCATATGCCGCCGGTTTAGTCTTCTCCGCTCATCCACGCTTTTTCCTCCAACCAACATATTGATAGTGCAAGCTCATCATATCTGAATTATACCAATCACTTGTCCTAGATGGAATCAACATCGTCCCCTACAACCGAGAAGAAACAAGATGATCAGAAGCAATATTCCCACACCCGCCCACAAATACATCTGAGCAAAACCTATGCTTTCATACAAAACACCTCCAATGATGGCCCCCAAGGTGCTACCCAACCCCATCACAAAACCTGTTAACATCCCTTGAGATGTATTCCGCAACCCCAGCGGAGCAATTTCCGCTACATAGGCGACCGACGCGATCCAAAGGGCTGCAAAGGTTGGCCCATGCAACAGTTGAATTGCCAAAGCCCAACCGGGTTCTGTAATCACCGCATAAGCAAAAAAACGCAAACTCAAAAATATCAGTGAAGCCAACAACAAACCGCGCGCCTTCCAGCGCTTCAAGAGCTGGCCGGATAAACCCATCACAAACAATTCACTCAAAGTACCAACCGTCAAGGCCCAGCCCATCACCGAACTGCTGGCCCCCAAACCAGCCAAATATAAAAACAAATAATGATGGATCATCGCCAAACCAATTCCACCCCCCAACGCCACCCCAAAGAAAATCACCACCGGCCAACTGCCCATCAATTTTTTGAAACTCAACCAAAAAGGTTCTTTGGCGGCCGGTTTGCTGACGGGCATAAAAAACGCCCAAATTAGCAAACAAGTAAACAACAAAGCACTGGTATAAAAAGCCCAATGCAAGCCTTTCTGGTCAACTAATGAACCCGCCAACGGGGCAGCAACGCCCCAACCCAATGCCCCCCAAAGGCGTTGTTTCCCATATTGATCCCGATTCTCACCTAAGGCATCCAACACCGAACGGTCGATGATCGGCAAAATGGGGGCAAAAAAGAGTGCGTAAAACCCTACCGCCAGAATCAAGCCCCAAAAAGTATCCGCCAGCGTGAGGGCAAAAATCCCCAACACCACACTCGAAATCGAAATTACCAGGATACGTTTTGGTTTTCCGGTTAAATCAGCCAAAAAACCAAATAGGGGAGCAGCCAAAAAGGTTAGCAACGGCGGGAGCGCGGCCAACGCGCCAACCTGCCGGCCCGACAACCCCAAACTCTCATAATAAAGCGTAAAAAAGGGGGTGGCGGCCGCCATGGCAGCATATACGAAGAAATAAAAAGCTTTGTAAGGCAAAAGTGTGCGATTGATCATTTAATTTGGGGGATATTTAGCCAATGCGGAGAATCAGCCCTTTGAGATAAGCCCCCTCCGGGAAATTTAACGCCACCGGGTGATCGGGACTCTGTTCCAGGTGGTTCACAATATAAGTAGAGATTCCTGCATCCAAAGCTGCCCCGGCGATGATCTTCTGAAATAGGGCGGCATCCACCCCACCCGAACAAGAAAACGTCAGCAGGGTTCCACCGGGACGCAGCAGTTTTAGTGCTAAGAGATTAATATCCTTATAGCCCCGCGCCGCTTTCTGGGCTTGTGATGCCGTTGGCGCAAACTTGGGCGGATCCAACACGATCAAATCAAAATTTCGCCCCTGATCGCGAAACTTCCGCAACTGCTGAAAAACATCCGTTTGCAGCCATTCCACCCGATCCAGCGGCAACCCATTGAGCTTCACATTTTCTTGGGCCAACAACAAAGCATCTTCTGATGCATCCACGGATGTGACAGATTTTGCGCCGCCTGCCAGCGCATTGATTGTGAAACCGCCGGTGTAGGTAAAACAATCGAGCACATCTTGCCCAGCAGCCAATTCCTGCAAACGCAAGCGATTTACTCGTTGATCGAGATAAAAGCCCGTTTTATGCCCTTTTGCCAGGTTTACCACAAAACGCAACCCGTTTTCCGTGATTACCACCTGCTCCGGGGGATCACCCCATAAAGGGCCAATCCGTTCCGGCAAGCCCTCCAAAAGGCGCACATCTGCATCGGAGCGCTCAAAAATATACGAGGCACGGGTTAGTTTTAACAAAATCTCCACAAAGGATTGTCGCCAGCGCTCGGCCCCAGCACTCAAACACTGCATCACCAAGGTATCTGCATATTGATCCACAATCAACCCCGGCAGCTCATCGGATTCGGCGAAAATCAAGCGAATTGCGGCGCGCGGGTCGCGTATGGCCGTTTTTTCTCGGTCAGTTGTCAGTGGCCGACGGTTGCGCAGCATGGTTCGGCGCGCAATCGCTTGTAAAATTCGCTGATGGAAAAACTCCGGGCCGATGATATCTTGGGGATCCCAGGACCACACCCGAACCCGGATTTGTGATTCGGGGCTGTAAGCCCCCCAGGCCAAAAAACGCCCGTGGGAATCGCGTACCTCCACGGTTCCACCTATTTCCGGGTTGCCATCTTCTTTGGCAATCGCCCCCGAAAATACCCAGGGATGCCTTCGCAACAACGATTTTTCCCGCCCAGATTTGAGATAGATTACATTCATAAGAATCCGTGCTCACCAGCGCTTTTAAACAGAGAAGCGTGAAGGGCAAGTCGCTCAATGGCTTTCCGCTTCACGCTCCACATTCAACCCTTCCGGTTCTAAATTACACCCAGCGCTTTGCCTGCTTCACCGATGATATCCATGGCATATTCGATTTCATCGGGTTCGTGAGCCGCCAACACCGTGGCGCGCAAGCGTGCCAGGCCCACCGCTACCGCCGGGGAAACCACGGGCAGCACGAAGACATCGTGGTGTTGGGCATATTGGGTCATGGCAAAGGCTGTATTATCTTCAACGCACAGCACCGGCACAATTGCGGTCTCCGAAAGCATGGTATCGAAACCGCGCGCTTTCAAGCCGCCAAGGAATTGCTGGGTATTGGCGTTCAATTTGTCGATACGCCAGGGTTCATCCAAAATCACTTTGAAAGCTTCGTTGGCCGCGGCCGCTTGCGCCGGAGGTAAGGCGGCCGAGAAAATATAGGCCCGGCTGGCATGCCGCAAATAAGTGATCAGTTCTTTCTTGCCGGCCACATAGCCACCCACCGAGGGGATGGTTTTACTGAGCGTGCCCATTTTGATATCGATGCTGCCGTACATATCGAAATGCTCTTCGATGCCGCGTCCGGTTTTGCCCAGCACGCCCACCGAATGAGCCTCGTCGATCATCAGCCAGGCATTGTATTTTTTGCACAATTCCACTACTTTGGGGAAATCAATAATATCGCCATCCATGCTGAAGACCGAATCGGCCACCACAAGCTTGCCCACATCCGAAGGTGCCTCGGCTAACATGCGCTCAAGCTGAGCCATATCGTTGTGGCGGAAGCGGCGGAACTTCGCGCCTGACATCATACAGCCATCCACAATGCTGGCGTGGTTGATCTTGTCGGAGAAAACGTAATCGCCGCGGCCCAAAAGAGTGGAAATCACCGTCAGATTAGTAACGTAACCCGAAGAATAGGTAATCGCAGCTTCGGCTTTCTTGAATTCTGAAATCGTCTCTTCCAATTCATCATGGATTTTCAGCGAACCGGCCAGCGTGCGCACCCCATGCGTGCCAGTGCCATATTTGGCAACCGCATCTTGCGCAGCTTTGTTGATGCGCGAGTGCCCTACTAAGCCCAAATAGCTGTACGAGGCATACATCCCCATATCGCGCCCGTTGACCACCACCCGCGCCCCACCGCGCAACTCCGAAACCGGCTGATTGTAAAAATAGAGATCGTGCTCCTTGAGCATCGCAACCCGTTCCAACATCGCCTGCATCCGGTGGACGAGGACATCATCTTGATTGTTAATATCCATGCAATAACTCCTTGATAAGGGCTAAAATATCGGTTTGTAGTGTAGTCTAGTCTATTGGAATTGTCAATTAAGTCTCAGCCAGAAGGCGCAAATCTTCCTCGCTGATGACCTGCACACCCAACTCCTGTGCTTTCGCGAGTTTGGACCCGGCATTTTCACCCGCTACCAGATAATCCGTTTTTTGGCTGACCGAACCAGCAACTTTGCCCCCATAAGATTGGATATACGCTTTGATTTCTTCGCGCGTGAAATTTTGGAGGGTGCCCGTTACCACAAAAGAGTAACTCGCCAGGCTTTGGGATTGTTCCTCACCTTGAGGTTGATGCTCCACCCGCGGCCAAACCCCGGCTGAGCGCAGCTTGGAGAGCACCCGTTGATTGGCAGGCCGCGNNACAATACCAGGCCACTTCGCCCTCCAGGTGCTCCACGGGCTGGTCGCAGGCCGGGCAGTTTTCGGGAGGAGTAAAGGGGGACAGTTCACCGCTACGGGCCTCCTCGATGGGGCCGATCACGTAGGGGATCACATCACCGGCGCGCTTGAGGCGCACCCGGTCGCCGATGCGAATATCTTTCTCGAAGACAAAATCGAAGTTGTGCAAGGTAGCCTGCCGCACAACCACGCCGCCCACTTCCACGGGTTCGAGGATGGCGTAGGGGGTCAGCACGCCGGTGCGCCCCACGTTGACGCCAATATCGTTGAGCGTGGTGGTGACTTCTTGGGCGGGGAATTTGAAAGCCGTGGCGCCGCGCGGGTCTTTGCCAACGATGCCGAGATCACGGGCAAGCTGATGATCGTTGATTTTGACCACCGCGCCATCAATTTCGTAATCCAGGCTGGCGCGGCGCTGACCCCAAGATTGAATCACGGGGATAACTTCGTCGAGTGTGCGGCAATAGGTACTTTCGGGTACGGGAAAGCCAAAGGCTTTGAGAGTGGAAATCGTTTCAGTTTGGGTGGTGGGTTCCCTCACCTCCGGCCCCTCTCCCAATAGGAAAGGGGAGTCTTCCCAGGCCACGATTTGATAAATCAGCAAAGTCAGGGGGCGAGCGGCGGCTATGGCGGGGTCGAGGTTGCGCAGCGCTCCCGCGGCCGTGTTGCGGGGGTTGACGTAGGTTTTCTCGCCCGCGGCTTCTTGCCGGGCGTTGAGGGTTTCAAAATCGGGCAGGCGGATGAAGGCTTCGCCGCGGACGGCCAGATACAACGGCGGACGGCGGACGGCAGACGGCTGTTCTCTGTTTTCCGCGGTCAGCGGTCGGTTGTCCGCGGTCACGGGTATCCGTAAAGGTAGCGCCTTAATCGTCCGCAAATTGGCGGTGATGTCTTCGCCGATTTCGCCGTCACCGCGGCTGGCTCCTTGCACGAAAATGCCGTCGCGGTAGTGCAACACAACAGAGAGGCCATCGAGCTTTGGCTCAACGACAAAATCAGCTTCGAGGGCGCGCTCATCCACTTTGGCGATGCGCTCCAACCAAGCGCGCAGTCCATCTTCATCGAAAACGTTGCCCAAGCTGAGAATCGGCGCGGGATGCCGGACTTTGGCGAAGCCCTCCGCGGGGGCGGCTCCGGCGCGTTGCGTGGGCGAATCGGGCGTGACCCACTCGGGATGTTCGGCCTCGATTTGGCGCAGTTCCACTAAAAGCTGGTCGTATTCATAATCGCTGATAAGGGGAGCATCGAGTACGTGATAACGGTGGTTATGGAAGTGGATTTCAGCTTGCAGTTGGGTATATCTTTGGTGAAGGTCAAGTTGGTTCATAAATTCACCGTTGAACTTGTCAGGGGCAAAGGGCTAGAGGTTAGATGTTAGCAAAATTATAGCGCAGTTTAGAGCCAGATTTTTTGCACAAGTTCGAGTCGTTCGAGGGGCATGTGCCATAAATCCCAGGAAAGGGAAAGGCCATCGGCACCCGCAGCTTTGAGGGC
>DOTA01000273.1 GCA_003513015.1 Chloroflexota bacterium | reverse complement strand
ATCGCGGGTATCCCCCTGCCCACCGATCGAGAAATTGATGGGATCGATATGCTCCCGCTGATGAAGGGTGAAGTAACGGAAACCCTGCATGATGATTTTTATTTCGTCAAAGGTAAAAAGGTTCTGGGAATCCGCGCCAAAGANNTGAAGCAGAATCCGCGCGGTTGGAAGTAAAAAGTCTGATTTGAAAGAAAAATAGCCCGCCTGGCGTAAAACCCAGGCGGGCTATTTTGTCCTTTGGGGAAATTAGTTGCAAGGTTTTACCTGGTCATTGGAACCGAAAGGGAATTGCAGCAACGCCGGAAATATCTGCTGAATTGCTGAGATAAGCTTCGTAGGTGAGATCCTCTGCGATGAAGCAATTTTTCGTTTCGTCGTAGTAGGCCAAATCTGCTTTTTGAACCGCCAATTCCACTTCGGCGCTTTCGCCAGCTTCCAGGTACACCTTCCCAAAATCCATGAGTTGCTTCACTGGCCGATCCACCGCGCTGCCGGGCCAACGGATATAAAGTTGGGCCACTTCGCCGCCGCGGTGGTTCCCGGTATTCTTGACTTGAACGGAGAATGTCACTCGATCTTGCGAGACGGCTTTCACCCGCGCATCTTGTAACGCAAAGCGGGTGTAGCTTAAGCCAAAGCCAAAAGGCGCTCGTGGCGTGATCCCTTCCTTATCGAATTTCGTGTAGCCATGATAGTAGCCATAATGCTGTTCTTCAGCCTCCCAATTCACAGCCGGATAATCGGTTTCTTGCCTGGCAATCGCAAAGGGCAATTTCCCGCTTGGGTTGACGTCGCCGAACAGTAAATTGGCGGTCGCAGCCGCTCCCCGAACGCCGGGGTAGAACATCATCAAAACCGAGGGTACTTGCTCAATCCAGGGGTCTAAAATGATGACATTGCCGCCGATCAGCACCACAGTTGTGTTGCTGTTGAGGCTGCCAAGTTCTTCTAGCATTTTCTCTTCTTCAAGCCGGAGGCCCAGTGTTTTTCGGTCACCGCCAATTTTGGTGCGTGCGGTTAAAAACTCCCCTTCATCCGAATGGCGCATGCCCACGACAAAGATGACGGCATCGGCTTTCTCCAGCGTTGTTTTTGCTCCCGCGGCCTCCTGCGTCGATACGAATCGGACATTTCCACTGCCAAGCCTTTGCTCCATCACACGGACAAGATTATCCGCTTGCGCTCTTTTTAGATAACTGGAGCCGTGATCGCCCGTGTTTTTTGCTTTCGCCAGGTCGCCCACTAGCACAACATTTCGCACCTGTTTTTCAGCCAATGGCAGCACGTTGTTCTGATTTTTAATCAACACGGCTGATTTTTCGGCGACTTCTTGGGCAAATGCCAGGTGTTCTTCACAAGCAGACAGCGCCGCTGGATATTCCTGTGGGTCATCGGCCTCTGTAAACGCGAGCAAGGTTCGCACAATGCGCGTGGCCGATTCGTCAATTGTTTTCACCTGAAGCGTTCCCTTGCGGATGGCTTTTTTAACTTTGGCGGGTTTGTAATGATTCCGGTTGCACATTTCGACATCATTGCCAGCGTTGATGCCTCCCGCGGCATCGTGAACACCAAAGATAAAATCGCTGATCACAAATCCATCAAAGCCCCATTCATCTCTGAGCACTTGATTGAGCAGATAATCATTTTGGGCGCAAAATTCACCCTGGTATTGGTTGTAGGCGCTCATNNCCCATGTGCCTCGAATCTTCACCGTAGACTTCCTGGCTGCGTCCCCAACCGGGGTTGTAGGGCAGGTTGACGCAAACCCCGCCAAAAAAATTCCCGCCGACCGCCCGCACTTCCTGGCCGATGATCTCTCCTACTTTTTGCTCCAAATCGACATCGAAGGAAGCCCCTCGGGCCATCGTTACCGGGAAACAGGTATTTTGTCCGGGCACCACGCCGCGCGGCCCATCGCAAAAACGCAGTTCCGGCACGCCCAAGCGTTCACACCCGCCCGCCGGGTAAGGGATGTGATTGTAGCCTCTTCCCAAGGCCATTTGGAGGCCCAGCCAGGGCAAACTGGTTTTGCCACTCATCAGGTTGATCTTTTCATCGAGGGTCATCTGTTCGACGATGGCCCTGGCTTTGGCATCGTAGCGTAATCGATCTGGTTTGGTTAGCATGTTGAGGGTCTCCTTTGTGGTTATCGGGGTTATGAATTTGTTATTGCGCTGATACTGTGCCTCGGAATGCACCCGTTTTGGGTGGGCGACAGTCACGAGGTTGATCGAACTGGGATGATGAAAATCGGCTTCACTCAAAAGCACTTTACAGATCATGTTACTTATAGTAATATGATATAACGCAGTGTAACACAATAAAGGTAATTATGACAGATGAGATAACCAATTCCGAACGCTACCGCCGCGAACGAGCGCAGCAAGTTGAAGACCGCCGCGCCGAAATCATTGCGGTTGCCGCCGAGCTATTTCTGGAGAAGGGCCTGGAACAAACCACCATGCTGGATATCGCCGCCCNNTGCAAACCATCGTACAGACGGCCTCGCAGAGAGTGGATGAGGGGGCACCGATCATGAGCACAATCAAAGAAGTTTGTCTGGGCCTGATCCGAGAATTTTCTACCCTTCAGGGTGCCTACCGCTATATTGGCATGTTTGACCACCTCTACGGTGATCACTACCCCACTGACGAACTCGCCACCTGGTACAAACAGCATATCTTTGGCCTCACAGTTGGCGGAATCTCACTCGTAGCAAATGATGCCCTGGATGAAAACGCGAAAACGCAGGTTGTCACGCTTTTCAATATGATTATGAGCTTCATGGAAAAATTGGCAGCCCGTGGTGAGTTAATGGCAGAAGAGCAGGAGATTCCGCTTCAAGCGCAGCTCAATGCCTTTGAAAGTATCGTTATGATTTATCTGAAATCACTTGAAGGAGCATAAAATGAGCGAAATCAAAAAAAGCAGGAAAGTAATCCGGTTAGAAGCCAAAGCGTTGATTGCTGCGGATAAACAACGCGAAGGCGAAGCCCGCAAAAAGCGCCAGGCCGAAAACCAGGGCAAACCCTTTGGGGTAAAGTGGACGGCTTACTGGCAAGAAGTTGCCGATAACCGNNAAAGCCTACAACCGGATTCGCTTTCGCCCGCGCCGCTGGCTGATCTTCCTCAGTGTGGTGGTGGTCATCATTGTCAGTTTCAACCTTGCCGCAACAATTTCATACAAGGCAAATGCCACGAGTACCCCCAAAGTCGAAGCCGCCAAAGATATTTCGCGTGTTAAAGCACAGGAAGTCGCCGGAGAAGGGTTCGTCTTGCTCAAGAACGAAGGCAATCTCCTCCCCCTGAACAATAAAAAAGTCAATGTGCTGGGTTCTTCCAGCATCAAACCCGGATACGGAGGGGGTGCCAGCGGCGCTGTTAATGGAAATTATGCGATTGGCTTCTATGAATCCTTGACCTACGCGGGGATTGCCTACAATCAGGACCTCTACAATATCTATGGCAACTTCGTAAAAACAGGGAAGGTGAGCCTGAAAAAATATGAGGCGCCTGCCCGGCCAAGTGTACCTCTGTCACTGTTACCGAACCTGATCGGCATGTTTACGCCCCGGCCTGATGAAATGGATGTCTCCCTGATTCCGGCAAACGTTCTCCAAGATTCAATCGCCTATTCGGATACGGCCATCGTTTTTATCACCCGCAGTGGTTTCGAAGCAATTTTGGGTGGATACA
>DOTA01000027.1 GCA_003513015.1 Chloroflexota bacterium | reverse complement strand
ACCAGGTTTCCGGGTTGGTCGCCGCTAAAGATGGAAATCTCCAGTCCCGGGATCTCTGCCGCCAAAGCCAGCATGGCGCGCACTTTGCTCTGCATCCCGCCGGTGACATCCGTAGCTGCCGACCCACCCAGGGAGGCCGCGACCACCTCCCAATTTTGGGGCGTGATTTCAGGGATGAGTTGCGTACAGGCCGGGAAATCGGCCCAGACGCCCGCGTCGATCCCGGCCAGCAAAATCCGCCGGGGGTGCAGTTGGCGCGCCAGGTGCATGAAAATATCCTCGGTGGANNGCCATTCCGGGCAGGCCCGCAGCGTGCAGCGCATCCATCACGATCCGATTTAACGTGGCAGCCTCGTACCAAACTTCTGCAAATCCCCGCCAGCCCGTGGGTGAATCAACCCCCTGGCGGGTGCCGTACTTTTTGGCGGGCACATGCCCATAGGAGCCGGAGCCGTGCCCCAAAACCAGGCGCAAATCCCGCATTTCTGCTATCGCCGTTTGGATTTCTGCTGCAAGGCGCGCAATCACCTCCCGACGCGGCGTGCGAGGGTTGGTTTTGTCCGTGATCAGCGAACCACCGAGTTTGAGAAAAACCAGGTTGGGAGAAAAGGAAACGCTCATGTTCACATTGTAGCAGAGCGGCGCATCAGGTCAAGCGGGAATCCAGTGATAGATCTGTTCAACACGATCTGGCGCAAGCGGGGAGGATTTCTCGAATTAATGTACAAAAACTTGACAATATATAAACAAATTATTATAATTAATATAATNNCCCCTGCTGCCTTTCTATGCCGAGCAATACGGGGCCACTCCCTTTCTGGTTGGGCTACTGACAGCCTCCTATGCCGCAGCGCAACTCATCGGCGCACCCATTTTGGGACGTCTCTCCGACCGATATGGGCGGCGGCCGATTTTATTGGTGAGCATCGCTGGCACGGTGCTGGGATTTCTAATCCTGGCAATCGCCGATCCCCTGGGACGCAGTTTGGCAACCAGTCTGGGGGTTTCCGCGGCCCCGCTGATTATGGCCTTGTTATTTTTCAGCCGCATCCTCGATGGGCTGACCGGCGGCAATATCTCGGTGGCGCAGGCTTATATCACTGATGTAACCGATGCCGAAAACCGCGCCAAGGGTTTGGGATTACTGGGGGCCGCTTTCGGTTTGGGCTTCATCATCGGGCCAGCCGCAGGTGGATTGTTGAGCACCTGGGGTTTCGCCGTACCGGCCTTCGTAGCTGCCGCACTGGCGACCATCAACCTAATCTCCGTATATTTCTGGCTGCCCGAATCTTTGACGGACGAGAAACGGGCAGCAGCAGCCCAGCGCGAGCGTCCCAAACTCTCAGCCAAAGCTTTGTGGCTGGCCATCAATCGCCCCCGGGTGGGGCCGTTGCTACACATCCGCTTCTTTTTTGGGTTGGCCTTTGCCACCTTCCAAACCGTTTTCCCACTTTATGCCCAATACCAACTTTCCCTGGATGTCCGCCAAACCGGTTTTATCCTGACGTATGTCGGCGTATTGGCAGCTTTCATTCAGGGCGGCGCCATCGGCATGCTCACCAAACGTTTCAGTGAACGCAGCCTGATCTTTTCCAGTACAATTATTATGACCGGCGCACTCTTGGCCTGGGCCTTCACCCCCAATGTGCCCGTACTGCTGATCGTGCTACTGCCCCTGGCTTACGCGGGCGGGGTACTTGGCACGGTGATCAACAGTGCCCTGACCAAAGCGGTCTACCCCGAAGAAATCGGTGGCACCTTGGGGTTGGCGGCCTCGCTGGAGAGCAGCACCCGCGTGGTGGCTCCCAGCATGGGCGGCTACCTGCTCGGTTCATTGGGAGCCTGGGCGCCGGGTGTGGTGAGCGCGATCATCATGGGTTGGGTGGTAACCTTCACCTACCGGCGCTTGATTGTCAACCCCGACCCGCCTTTGCCCGTGCGCGAGGCCAACACACTGCCGAATGAATTCGAAGTGATTGCCCTGACCCATTAAACAGAAATTTTGGGCGGGGAGATTTGGAATGATCTCCGAATCTCCCCGCTGAACCCGGAGATGGGAATGCCCACCCTAAAACCTGAAAAACTGCACGTGAAATTTATCGGTAATTCCGATCCCGAAGGGCCAGCCAGCCCGAGGCGCTACACCTTAACCCACTCTGATATCACAGGTGAGTTATTCTTGAGCGTGGGCACAGTTTACGATCGCGAAACGATCTCCGGTTTTTATACCCGGATCATGCGCGACGAAGTGTTGGCTGAACTGCTTGAAGACTCAAACGGTCCCAAATTACACGTTTATTGTCATGTCAGCGGTGGGTTGGTGGTGGGGAACGCCAGATGGCGCTATACGATTTTCAAACAACACATGCTTCAAGTTTTACAGGCTTTCCGCTACGGGGATGAGATTTTCTTTGGTCACCATCCCCACTTCGATGAAGCCCGCGTAATTGTCCATTTCTCTTCAACGAACAAGCGTTTTAATTTACAAGAAAACTGGGGCAGCCTAGCTGATTATCGCCCTTTGGAGGCTTTTGAGCATGCGTAAACGTAAAATATGGTTGGGTATTATGATTGGGATTTTGGCAATTATGGGGTTGGGGATAGGGGGTTTTTGGCTTTGGGCCTCACATCCCGCCCCAGTGATGCCCGAAGCCCTCCCGAGCCTGGAATCAGATGCTCTGGTGCGGGTGCAAACAGACCCTTGGCTTGAGTTTATCCCGGAGGGGCCAAATCCAACCACGGGCTTGATTTTTTATCCCGGCGGATTGGTGCAGGCCGAAGCTTATGCTCCCGCGGCGCGGACCATCGCCGAAGCCGGATATTTGGTGGTGATCACACCTATGCCGTTGAATTTGGCGGTTTTGGATGTAAACGCCGCAACGGAGGTGATCGCAGCACATCCTGAGATCAAGCATTGGGCCATCGGTGGGCACTCGCTGGGCGGCTCGATGGCGGCAGCATTTGCGGATGGCAACCCGCAAATTGAGGGTCTAGCCCTGTGGGCCTCGTACCCGGCAGGCAGCAACGATCTTTCGGGGCAATCGCTGGCGGTCACTTCGATTTACGGCACGCAGGATGGCGTAGCCATCCCGGAAACGGTGCTGGCGGCCCAACCGCTGCTGCCGGCGGATACGGTTTGGGTGCCGATTGAGGGCGGAAATCACGCCCAGTTTGGCTGGTATGGCCCGCAAAAAGGCGACAACCCAGCTACCATCAGCCGGGAGGCGCAACAAGCGCAAGTTGTGGCGGCCACCTTGGAAGTATTGATAAAATTGGAGGCTATGGATGAGTAAAGTAGCATTAAATAAACCCGCACCAGACTTTGATTTGAACGATTACCAGGGAAATCCTGTAAATCTGGCAGATTTTCGCGGGCAGAAGAACGTGCTTTTGGTTTTTAACCGCGGTTTTGTCTGACCTTTCTGCCGCGGGCACATGGCGCAGTTGCGCCAGGATTACAAAAAATTCATTGAGCAGGAAACCGAAATTGTGGTGGTCGGGCCAGAGGATGCCAAAGCATTCGCCAGTTATTTTACGGAAAATAATTTGCCGTTTGTGGGCTTGCCCGACCCCAAGCACTCGGTTTTAAAACGCTACGGGCAGGAAGTCAACCTGTTCAAATTGGGACGGATGCCCGCTCAGGTGTTGATCGACAAAAAAGGAGTGGCGCGCTTCGCTCATTATGGGCATTCCATGTCGGACATTCCCCAAAATGAGGAGATTCTGACCACTTTACGCGAACTTAATTCAAAAAAAGCAGATGGGTAAATGGGGTTGATGTTCACTCACCTGTTTACATCTTACCGTTTTTAGATCTCCCATCCTTGCAACTTTGAATTTGTTTTCACGTATGGTAAAGTATATATATCTTCAAATAAACTCAGGAGACTCAAAATGAGCTGTATTGGTAATGTCATTTGGTTGATTTTTGGCGGTTTTCTCTCCGGGCTGGGCTATATTGTGGGTGGATTGCTAACTTGCCTGACAATTATCGGGATTCCCTTTGGGGTGCAGGCTATGAAACTGGGTGTGGCTACCATGGCCCCCTTCGGCCTGGAAGTTCAAACCACTCCGGAATCAGGCGGCTGCTTGCAAACCGGATTCAACGTGGGCTGGGCAATCTTCTTTGGTTGGGAAATTGCACTCTCACACGTCATCCACGGTTTGATTTTGGCGATCACGATCATCGGAATCCCTTTTGCGATGCAACACTTCAAACTGGCTCCCCTGGCACTGTTCCCCTTCGGCAAAGAATTGCGCTAAATTCTACCCCTAATCATTACCCCGCCATTGAAGGTTCGATGGCGGGGTATTTTTATTGAAGCTATGCCCTTCTCGGTCACAAATTGCGACTCCCACCTGCTAAAAAAGCGCAATTTTTAACCCGGGGCATTATAAAATTCCAAGATGCCAGCCCCATCTGCAGCCACGCCGGGGTAGACCTGTGGCTCAATCCCAGTGCTGGCTTGATAATGCCGGGTAACATACTGGGTAAAAGTATCTTCCTGCCCGCTTTCCACAAATGCCACCATACAACCGCCAAAGCCAGCGCCAGCCCCACGCGTACCCAATGCGCCGGGCGCAGCCATAATAGCGGCTTGCATGGCAATCATCTCTTGGGAAACAATTTCATAGAGATCACGCGCCCCTGCAAAGGATTCGTTAGCAAGGCGACCAGCTTCAAGGTAGTCACCAGATGCCAAAGCCTCGGCCACATCCAAAACGCGCTGGTTTTCTGCGATGATAAAGTGGCAGCGCTTGAAAACCACGGGGTCTAAATCGGATTGATGTGCCTGAAGTTGCTCAAGCGTGGCATCCCGCAGGTTTTTAATGTGGGGATAGAATCCGGTGAGGATACGCACCCCCAGTTCACACTGCGCCCGGCGCTCGGGATATTCGGAGCCGGTTAGCGCTCGCTCGGCGCGCGTATCACAAATCATCACTTGCAGCCCAGGGGCAATGGGCTTGGTTTCGTGGGTAATCGTGCGGCAATCGAGCAGCAGCACACTGCCCGCTTTGCCCATTGCAGAGGAATATTGGTCGAGGATGCCGCAATTCAAGCCCACAAATTCATTTTCTGCGCGCTGACACATTTTGGCAATCACAACCGGATCAATTTGGAGCCTCCCCAAAGCCTGAAAAAGGGTCGCCGTGGCAACTTCCAGGGCCGCGGAGGAACTTAAACCGGAACCAAAGGGGATGGTGCTGTGAACGAGACCATCGAATCCCAGAGGGGTGTAGCCCTCTTGCTGCAAAATATCAGCCACGCCGCGCACATAATTCGTCCAGGGAGTGGCTTCATCATGGGTTAGATTCTGCAAGTCAAACTCACTGCAACCGGGGGCGTTCAATGAACAGATACGCACGCGGCCATCTTTACGCGGGCGAGCTGCAATCCAGGTATTACGGTCGATGGCTTGCGTCAGCACAAAGCCTTCGTTGTAATCGGTGTGGCTGCCCATCAGGTCAACCCGCCCGGGAGCCTGCACCCAAATTTCGGGCGAGTTGTCATAGATTTCGATAAACTTCGTGGAAATTAAATCTTTTCTGGCCTGGGTATCTGGTGATATTTCCATAAAATCGACTCTTTGGGGGAAAGTTTCTTCGGTATTAAGTTGATGCGGACTATATCAAGGGATAATCGCAACGTCAAGTAAACCGGGCATTGATTTTATTTTGGCTCTAATTAAGAAATGAATTCTGCAAACGCGAGTCAGTATTTCAAAACCACTTGATAATATACCTAAAATCTTGTACAATCGTTAACAGGAACGGCCAAAATCAATGATGCATTGAGGAAATAGACTATGGAAACAGCCAACATGAACACCGGCCATATTGATATCATCAAAGTTTCGGCAACATCACGCACATCTGCTGTGGCAGGGGCCATCGCTGGGGTGATTCGTGAACACAAACATGCAGAAGTGCAGGCAATTGGGGCCAGCGCCGTAAACCAGGCCGTAAAAGCACTGGCACTGGCCAAGGGCTACTTAGCAGAAGACGGCTATGACATTGCCTGTGTGCCAAACTTTGTTGATGTGGAAATTGACGGAAAAGTCCGAACAGCCATAAAATTTACCGTCGATCCTCGTTAAATCTATTTCTGAAGTAACTTTTCTGTTCAGAAATCCGACGAGATTTGTTCATTCCCTGGGATGGGGAGTGTTGCAGGGGTGTTTCTATGGGTTAGGTTTCTCCCAAATTCACCTCCCCAACCAAAATTTCAGAAAAAGTTCATTTCAAACATCGGAACCCCATGGTTTCGATGTTTTTTTGTCCGTAGCCAAGCCATCACACCGATCAGAAACTGCGTTGGTTTGCATACGCCTTTTCAGCGTGGTAGAATCGAATTAGAGGGAGCGCAAGGCGTTCCCCATTCACTAAATCTAGTTCAGTTGGAAGGTAAAAAATGGAAACGACTGTTGGTTCATTTGCTGTCAAAAAAGGGCTGGCTCAAATGCTTAAGGGTGGCGTGATTATGGATGTTGTCACCGCCGAACACGCCCGCATTGCCGAAGATGCCGGGGCTTGCGCTGTGATGGCATTGGAACGTGTTCCCGCTGACATTCGGGCTGATGGGGGTGTGGCCCGTATGAGCGACCCTGGGTTGATTGCCGAAATTATGGAAGCGGTCTCGATCCCGGTGATGGCGAAAGCCCGCATCGGGCACTTTGTGGAAGCCCAGATTTTAGAGGCCATTGGTGTCGATTATATTGACGAATCTGAGGTACTGACCCCGGCAGACGAGGCCTATCACATTAACAAACACGATTTCAAAGTGCCTTTTGTGTGTGGCTGCCGGAATCTNNGAGGCCGGTACCGGCGATGTAGTTGAAGCTGTGCGCCATGCCCGCTCCGTTTTGGGCGAGATTCGCCATTTGCAAAACATGCCTGAAGAAGAGTTGATGACCTATGCCAAGAATATTGGCGCGCCTTATGAATTGGTTAAAGAAACCAAAGAATTGGGGCGTTTGCCTGTGGTGAATTTTGCGGCAGGTGGCATTGCCACCCCGGCGGATGCAGCATTGATGATGCAATTGGGTGTGGATGGCTGTTTCGTTGGTTCGGGCATCTTCAAATCGGGCGATCCGGCCAAGCGCGCCGCGGCCATCGTCAAAGCTGTGACACATTACAATGACGCACATATCCTGGCCGAAGTCAGCAAAAACCTGGGCGAGCCGATGGTTGGACGTCAGATTACGAGCATCCCCGAAGGCGAGTTGATCGCCGGGCGGGGATGGTAGATTAGACATTCGACGGGAGACTGATATAAGCTGTCCTCGGTCTTCCGTCCCCTGTCCAACTATGAAAATTGGTGTGCTCGCTTTACAAGGCGACTTTGAAGAACACATCAACATGCTGCGGCGAGTGGGCGTCGAAGCAGTTGAAATCCGGCTGGCATCACAATTAGAAGCGATCAATGGCCTGATCATCCCGGGCGGAGAATCAACCACCATCGGAAAGTTATCGGTTGAATTTGGCTTGATGGAACCGCTGCGCAGCTTTGGGCACCAAAAAGCCATCTGGGGCACTTGCGCCGGAGCGATTTTTTTATCGAAAGATGCCCGGCGCACGCAACCCTTACTCGGTCTGATGGATATTACCGTGGCGCGCAACGCCTTCGGACGTCAGGTTGACAGTTTTGAAGTCGATCTACTGATTCCGGCCCTCGATACTGTGGCTTCCAGTAGCAGACCCTACCACGCGGTTTTTATTCGGGCACCGTTAATCGAAACTGTGCAAGGCGAAGCGAAAGTTCTCTCCCAACTTGAAGATGGACGCATCGTGGCAGCCCAGCAAGGCCGCTGGCTGGCGACCTCTTTTCACCCAGAGTTGACCAGCGATGAACGTTTTCACCGTTACTTTGTTGAGATGGCAAAATAAATGACGGCAACCTTGCGACCCTTTGATTGGCGCGATCTGCCGGTTTTACACCGGTACCGCACGCAGGGGTTATGTATGGATGCTGCCTTGAGCGTGACTCGCAGCCCTAACCTGACTCCCGGCGTCTTGCTTTCCTATTTTTCCCCGGCAACCGGAATCTTCACCTGGATCTGTGCTAATGATTGTGACGAACAGCCTCTCTTGGGACAGATAACTTACACCCAAGATGAAGCTTTTGCCCGTCTGACCTTTCTGGCCCCTCAAGATGCCCTTGACTCACCCAGCATCATTGAGTTAGCGGAACAACTCGCCTACCAAGCCGGTGAACGTGGCGCGCTTTATTTGTTGGCCGAAATTGACGAAAAATCCGTGGCCTTTGAGCAATTACGCAAAGCCGGTTTTGCCACTTACGCCCGGCAACGCATTTGGAGGTTAGCTGAAGAAACTACCCCAACTACCTCAAACACTTGGAGTATCGCTAGCAAGCAAGATGCCTTCAACGTTCAGGTGCTCTACCACAATGTGGTTCCGGGGTTGGTGCAACAAGTTGAGCCTTTATCCAGCAAACAAATCAATGGCCTAGTCAGCTACCTTGATAATGAAATCATCGGCTATGTAGACTTGAAATACGGTCCGCGTGGCATTTGGGCGCAACCCTTCATCCATCCCGATGCGGAAAATGCCAGCGCTAGCCTGAGCGATATTCTCCCCAGCTTGCCGAATCAGCGCGGGCGCAGCGTTTATCTCTGCGTGCGCACCTATCAATCCTGGCTGGAAGGCGCGCTGGATGAACTTGATGCCCAAAAAGGGCCAGCTCAAGCGGTGATGGTCAAGCGTCTGGCTGTCCAACAACGCAGTCTCAAGCCTTTCGCCCTGCCTCAACTTGAAGGGCAACGCGAAATCACCCCGGTCTCGCAATCCCAGCGGAATGGTTGAGCCATCCCCAAGGTAACGAAACAATCAAAAGGATTACGCAGCATTCAATCGAATGCGGGTCAAATCAATGTCACAAAAGAAAATTACCGATGATCTGGATGCCCTATTGGGCATCCTTCCGCCTCAGATTACAGAGGCCATTAGAAAAGCCGATGATAACGCCAACCTCCTGGAAGTAATCATGGATTTAGGGCGGGTTCCCACCGCCCGATTTCTGACCGAAGAGGTGATCCTGAGCAACAAAGAAATCACCCGCGAGGAGATCGACTTCGTGGTGGCGCGCCTGGGCGAATTCGATGCCGACAATCGCGGCGGCCTGGAACGCACCCTGCACCGTATCGCCGCCATCCGCAACCGACGCGGCGATATTGTGGGTCTGACCTGCCGGGTGGGGCGCGCCGTTTACGGCACCACCGACATCATCAAAGACCTGATCGAAAGCGGCAAAAGCCTGCTGATTTTAGGCCGCCCCGGTGTGGGAAAAACCACCATGCTGCGCGAATCCGCCCGGATTCTGGCCGAAAGCAAACGCGTGGTGATCGTGGATACCTCCAACGAAATTGGCGGCGATGGCGATGTGCCGCACCCCGCGGTGGGGCGTGCTCGCCGTATGCAAGTCTCCTTGCCNNAATCACAACCCTGAGGTGATCGTCATTGACGAGATTGGGCGCGAACTCGAAGCCGCCGCGGCCCGTACCATCGCCGAGCGCGGTGTGCAGCTCATTGGCACCGCTCACGGCAACACCCTCGACAACCTGTTGCTCAACCCTACCCTCTCCGATCTGGTGGGCGGCATCGAATCGGTCACGCTCTCCGATGAGGAAGCGCGTCGCCGCGGCACGCAAAAAACCGTACTGGAACGCCGCTCACCACCGACTTTCGACGTTTTGATCGAAATTCAAACTCGCGATCAGGTGGCCGTGCATTTGGATGTGGCCGAGGCGGTGGATTCACTTCTCAGAGGGAACCCCCAACCCCCGGAAATCCGCTCCCGCGATGAGAGCGGCGAAATCCGCATCGAGAGAGCGGCGCGTACCTTTAGTGCCCGCCGCGACCCCCAGGGCATCCGGCGTCAACGCCTCGGCGAAACAGCCGAGCGCGAACCAAGACCCAGAGGGCGGTCTGAACACAATCCAGAGCGCTATGCGGAGCGTTACCCCGAACCCTACAACGAACCGGATTTCGAAGACGAGGAATACCCCGGTTTCGAAGGCCCCAAAGAACAACGCGATCACAAACTCATCCGCATCTTTCCCTATGGGGTGGCGCGTAACCGTCTGGACCAGGCCGCCAAACGGCTGGGCGTTCCCATTCTCGTGGAAAATGATGTCAACCAGGCTCAGGTGGTGGTCACGCTGCGGACGCATTTCCGCAAGCGCCAGCGCCCCATCATCGATGCCGAAAACCGCGGCACCCCTATCTATGTGCTCCGTTCCAACACGATAAACCAAATGGAGCGCTTTTTAAGTGGGCTGTTCAACCTGGAGCCGGCCGGCCCGCGGGCACACTCAGAAGAGGAAGCGTTGCGGCAAACCCAGGGCGCGGTGGATGCCGTGCTCAATGGGGAACGCTGGGTAGAACTCTCCCCGGCTTCATCGTATATCCGACGTTTGCAGCACCAAATGGCGCGGCAGGCCAACCTGCTTTCGTATTCCTACGGCAAAGACCCCAACCGCCGGGTCAGAATCTATCGAGAATAAAACAGTGGACGGTGGGTAGTGGATAAACAGTTCAGATAATTGCTCATCCACTACCCACTGCCAACTACACACCGCCCACGCTATGTTCATCACCTTCGAAGGCCCTGAGGGCAGCGGAAAAACCACACAAATCCCCCAACTACAAGATTATTTGGTCGAAGCCGGTTACACGGTCTTTTGCACGCGCGAGCCGGGCGGCACAGCCATTGGCGACCAAATCCGGGAGGTGCTGCTGGCGAACAAAAACACGGCCATGCACCCCCGCAGCGAAATTTTGCTTTTTCAGGCTTCACGCGCCCAACTGGTGGAACAGGAAATCCTCCCCCGGCTGCAACGCCACGAAATCGTGCTGTGCGACCGCTATGCTGATTCCACGCTGGCATACCAGGGATACGGGCACGGCGTCGATCTAGCACAGTTACGCGGCATCGTCGATTTTGCCACGGGCGGCTTGAAGCCGGATTTGACTCTGTTATTTGATTTGGATGTGGAAATTGGTTTATCCCGCCGTCAAAAGGATGGAGACATCAACCGTTTGGATGCCTTCGCCTTAGATTTTCACCGCCGAGTCCGAGCCGGTTATCACGCCCTGGCTGCGGCAGAACCGCAGCGCTGGCAGATCATTGATGCAACACAACCGCCGGAACAAGTCCAGGCGGTTGTGCGAGAGGTGGTACTAGCAAAATATTCCTTGAACTAGAAATCGTCGTCGAAGCCCCCCAAGCCGCCACCCCCCATTGGGTCAGGCTCCCCACCCAAATCCGGGATGGCAGATTCGATCTCCTCAGGGCTTTGACCCTTTTCGAGGCGGTCGACCACCTCATCAAATTCAGGTCCCAATTCTTCCCCCATTTCACGGCTCATTTTTCGCATCATACGCCCCAGGGCCTGAGGATCATCTTCCAAACCGGCCAGCGCCGCGGGNNTTTGCAATGCACTTCTTTTTCGCCGTAATCGGCATAATTCATAAAAATTTCGAATTTTCGTTTACAATCTAGGCATTTGAACTCGTAAGAAGGCATACACTCCTCCAAATTTTTTCGATATTATACCGTGGACAAATCCAGATGACCCAAGATGAACAAATCTCTTTCAATGTGTTGAAAACCGAGCCATTACTGGTCGTGATCTCTGGCCCTTCGGGGGTAGGCAAAGATTCCGTTGTAATGGGCATGAAAAAGCGCGGCCAGCCGATACACTTTGTGGTAACAGCCACCACTCGCCCGATCCGGCCGGGTGAAATTCACGGGGTTGATTATTTCTTTTTCTCGAAGGATGAATTTGCCGAAATGATCGAGCAAGATGAACTGCTGGAGTATGCTTACGTGTACAATGATTACAAAGGGATTCCCAAATCTCAGGTGCGCGAGGCCCTGGCCAGCGGCCGAGATGTGGTTATGCGGCTGGATGTGCAGGGTGCCGCCACCATTCGGGAACTCTGCCCCGAGGCCTTGCTGATCTTTTTGACTACGGATACCGAAGAAGAGTTGGTTGAGCGCTTGCGAGCGCGCAAAACCGAGGCCGATGCCGAACTCAAAATAAGGATTGCCACCGCCCGCAAAGAATTAAATCGGGTGAATGAGTTCGATTATGTGGTGGTCAACCGCGACGATCAACTCGATAAAACCGTAGATACGATTGAAGCCATCATCCGAGCCGAACATCATCGCGTGAAACATCGAAAGGTAACCTTGTGAATAATAATTACCAACCACCTGAAGATCCATCGAATTCGCAACCACCGGAATTCCAGAGGGATCCCAATATCGTAGGTCGGATTCAACCCGAAAGGATTCCGGTAAAACTACCCGACGCGGCCCCCACCGTGACCTACGCCCTCATGGGCATCACGATTGTAGTTTTTATCTTGCAATATGCCACTCAGGTCTTATTAGGCTATGATCTCGTCGCGGCTTATGGCGCAAAAGTCAACAACCTGATTGCGGCCGGACAGATTTGGCGTCTATTGACGCCGGTGTTTCTGCACGGCTCGATTATGCACATCGGGTTCAATATGTATGCCTTGAATCTATTTGGCCGCCGGTTGGAAAAATATTTTGGCCATTGGCGTTTTTTGATCCTCTATCTGGTTGCCGGTTTCGGCGGCAATGTGATTTCGATGATGTTCACGCAATCGCCGTCTCTGGGAGCTTCCACCGCGATTTTTGGTTTGCTTGCCGCCCAGGGGATTTTCATCTACCAGAACCGGGCGCTGTTCGGTGGGATGAGCCGACAGGCCTTGCAGAGCATTATTATGGTGGCCGCGATCAACTTGTTAATCGGCATGTCGCCAGGGATTGATAATTGGGGGCATATCGGCGGATTGGTTGCGGGTCTGATTTTTGCCTGGATTGGCGGCCCCGTGCTGGCTCCAGAGGGCATGTACCCCGTTACCCGAATGGTGGATCAACGTGAAAATAGGGATATTTTGTTGGCGACCGTGGTTTCGGGGGGATTCTTCGCCATTTTGGCACTAGGCGCTTTGTTTTTGATGGGTCACTAAAAGACTGGGACTCACTCTTGCGCTGATTTGAGCTTTCGTTCGTGGAATAAAAAACTCCCGCAACCCGAGTGTTCGGGTTGCGGGAGTTTTTTATTTTCAATCCGGGTTAAACTTCGTCGATATCCCAATCATCTTCATCGTCGAAATCATCGTCATAACCAATTTCCAACTCAACGGTATCATCGGCTAACCGCAGCCAGAGCAACAGCATATCGCCTTCGTCGGTTTCCATGTTGCGAACTGCGACAATCGGCACTTCGGCGTTGAGGCCATCTGGTGTGCGATATTCTAACTGCATCTCTTTATTGTTGCGCCAAACTCGATGGCAGCGCTCAACCAAAGCAGGTCCGTTGAAAGTGCGTAAACGGGTGAGCACCATGTCGCTTAACATCGTGCCATCAGAGAGGCCATGAACCCATAATTCCGGAATACTTTCAAATGTGGGGGTTGGACCTTCAATAATTGTAATTTTATCGTCCATGATTCACTCTTCGTTAGAAAAAATCTTCGCCAAATCATACCACTAAAACGATAAATTGAAGTTATTGTTTTTGTTAGACTCACATCAGAATCATCGTTGGTTTCCCCGCTCAAAGGCTTCATAAGTTTCCATCAAAGTAATCATAATGATATCCGTAAAAGTGTTAATTTTACGAAACATATCGCTCCAGGCCTGCGATGAACTGACTGCCGCGGCTTCATACACATTCAACATGGCATCGAACAGCATAGAACGAAAGAAAAGAAAAGCCTGGGTGGCATCCAAAATACTGAGTCCGTTGCGGCGGCCGCGCGCAGCGTATTCGTAACCAAGTGAGCGCGCTTCGGCCTCCGCCTCTTCGCCCTCACAGGCAAGATAAGCCATCAAACCTTGCATCATATTACGCCCGCTCAGGCGGTATTGATTGCGTGCCTCATCATCCAATTTTTGATACCAACTTTCAGCCTGTAAACGCCCTTCGGTGATTTGGAAGCGCGTCAACTTGAGGGCGTTTTGCACCACCAGTTGCGCTTCCACGGGGCCGGTAGCCCGCTGCGCTTGCTGCCAAAGCTCCACTTCGCTGCGTTTGAAACGGCGATGCCCACCTTTGGTGCGATGCACCGAAAGTTGTCCCTGATCGGCCCAATTGCGCACCGTGCTGGGATGCACGCCGAGAATTTTTGCAGTATCGCTGAGGTTTAGCCAATCTTTAGGCATGGGTCACTCCACTTAGGCATCGCCTGCAATGGCGGCACGCTCGATCACCGAAGGCTGCCCTTCGGCCTTGTGGAACGCGTTCACATCCACGCGGGCTAACAAAATCAACGAAATCAGCATAAAACCGGCCATCACACCAAAAACCAGAGTGTAGCCCAACACGGAGTTGCCCGTCAACTGCGTGACAAGATCGCGGCCAATACCGCCCATCACCGATCCGATCAAGCGCGAGATGGCATTCGCCATACCCCAGGCCCCAATAAACAGCCCTACTTGTCCCGCGACGGTCATATCCAGCATCAGCGCCAGATTTGACACGGTGGATATGCCAGTGCCGACTCCGAGTAAAACTACCCCGGCATAGAACACGCTCTGGTTGAAGGTGATCCCGCTAAATACAATCAGGACAAACCCCAATAGCGCCCCCCAACCACCCCAGGCTGCCACNNGTCTCCTTGACGCTCATTCCAAAAGCTTCGGCGGCGAAGGGTTCCAACAGAATATCCTGACCGAGCAGGGCCGCCAGCAAAATGATCAGATACCAGAAAAACAAACGGGCCTGCGAATTGCCCCACACCACGCGGGCCAGCGTTCCCCAGGAATAACGGTCATCCCCTTGGGGCAGGGAGCGAGAACGCGGTTCCAGCTTGAAGATGCCGAGCAAACCCAAAATTAACGCGGCCCACCCTATGATCCAGAAAGCGCGGCTTAACGCCTGCGGGGTGTAGGGGTCCACCAAACGGCTGAGCGTCACTGCGGTCAAAATAATCCCCGTAATCATCATGAACCACATCACGGCAATCGTGCGGCCGCGCCCGTTTTCGCCCGAAATCTCNNCATCACCCCGGCCACGCACAACAGCAGACCGACCAAAATATAGGGCGTGCGATAAAAGCCCCAAACCGGGTGCCGGTCGGAATATGCGCCGATGGCAACCTGAATGGGCGAAAACAGGTAGGGCAGCGAGGCCATGATGGCAACCAGCGTGGCCGAAAGGGCCAATTCTTTGATCATCACGCGATTGAGCGTGCTGTTGATGGGCACTAGCGTCATGGCAACGGCCACGTGTATCAGACCGAGTTGAAGGCGTTTTCGCAGCATAATTTCCTCGTTGAGTGAGATTCTATAAATTCTACACAAATCTACCAAAACTTACAAAAACAGGCAATATAGATTTTGATAAGTTTTGATGAGGGAAGACTAAGCGCCTCGCCTGGGATCCGCGTGCTATAGAATGCCCACGCTCGCAAAAGTCAATTTTCTCGTTTTAAAAAGGGTGTTTTGCGAGCGTAAAGGGTATAATCGCCCCTAAGATGAACTTTTTGATTACAGGTGCAGCCGGATTTTTAGGATCGGCGCTAGCGAACCAATTAGCCCGCGAGGGGCAGCAGGTCCGCGGGTTGGATGATCTTTCCACGGGGAATCCTGATTCCCTGTACGAAGATATCCACTTCACCCGCGGGGATGTCAACGACCGCCCCAAATTNNGGCACCGTCAGCCTGATGGAAGCGATGCGCGACGTGGGCGTGCGCCGGGTGGTGTTTATTTCATCCGGCGCGGTTTATGGGGATCAGGGTCACCAACCCCTCAAAGAAACCGCCGCCCCCAATCCCAGTTCGCCGTATGCAGTTTCCAAACTCGCTTCGGAATACTACGTGCGCAGCATCGGGCAATTGTGGGGGATCGAAACCGTGATCTTACGAGTTTTCAATGCCTACGGACCGGGGCAGAACTTACCGCCCTCGCACCCGCCAGTCATCCCTAATTTTTTGCGGCAGGCCATACGCGGGGGCACGATCGTGGTTCACGGTGACGGCAGCCAGGCCCGCGACTACATCTTCGTGGATGATGCGGTGCGCGCCATGGTCGCCGCGGCCACCGCCCCCAACATCAACAATACGATTATCAACGTGGGCAGCGGCACCGAAACCAGCGTGCGCGCTTTGGCGCGCTTGGCCCAAGATTTGAGCAACAGCAGCGCCGAGGTGGTTTACAACCCTCGTTCGGATGTTGGCGTTTCACGCATGTGTGCGGATCTCACGTTAGCGGGGGAAAAACTGGGCTACGCGCCGCGCGTCACCCTGACCGATGGATTGCGCCTGACCATCGAGGGTGATCCCCGTTTCCAGAAAAAAGAAGTGGCGGGCTAAAGTCCGACTGCCGACCACCGACCGCGGACGGCAGTTTCGATGAATTTCGCGGTCTGCGGCCCGCCATCCGCGGTCAGAAGATTATCCCTCTCTAAAAATTTCTACCTTCTCACTACAACACATCCACATCGTGCACGCCGGATTCGGCCTTACCCGCGGTGGTGATCTGAATAAACTCGGCGTTCTGCCAAAATTCCGGGATGCTACGCGCTCCGGCGTAGCTCATCGAGGAACGCAGGCCCCCTACCAATTGATGCAAAATATCCCCGGCTTTGCCGCGGTAGGGTACCACCGCTTCCACCCCTTCGGGGAC
>DOTA01000323.1 GCA_003513015.1 Chloroflexota bacterium | reverse complement strand
CAGTGCGGCCACGAAAACCACCGGCAGCGCCCGCACGAACGGGTATGCCAGTGAAATATCCCCGCGGCGGTAGGCCCCAGCCAGCCCCACGTAATAGACCGTCTGGAAAATCCCCGTGATGGTCAGGAGCACCCATAGGGCCGGAGGAAGAATCGCCAGATTTGTGCGATAAAAAATTGGCAACGGTAACATCATCAGGGCTGCGAAAAACGAGGCGATCAGAAAAAATCCCGCGGAAGGATTTTGCCGCTTGCCTAATAGATTCCACAGGGCGTGGATCAAAGCTGAGGTGATCACCAGCGCGGTTGCGAAGGGTGTCATGGATGGGAGGGCTGTTGAGATGTTGGTGTGGTGCGTTGCGGTCGATTTTCTCTAAAATGAGTGAAGACCGCCCCCGCGATAATCAACCCGGCCCCCAATAGTTGGACGAGAGCCAGCGTCTCTCCCAAAAAAGTGACGGCTAGCATGGCCACCAGTACCGGGGTCATCATCGACATCATGGTCATGTAGGAGGCCGTTGCCACCGTGAGCGTGCGGTTCAGAAATACCCAGGTCAGCACCGTGAGCAGGCCGTTGAGCAGGGCAAAGGGCAAAATTTCGGGCTGCCAGAGCGTATCGCCAAAAGCGGCGCGGGTCGCGACCGAAAAGTGGGGCACGAGTAAGGCGTAGGCCAGCAAAAAGGGCGTGCCCACAAAAGGCCGCACGGCAGAGATGAGTTCACCGCTGATTTTGGTGCGCCGCAGCGCTAGCTTGGTCAGGATAGTGCCGCTCGACCAGCAGATGCAGGCCAGGATCACTAAGAGGTTGCCGATTCCGGGCGTGAGGGATTGCCCCTGCGTGGCCAAGAGATAAGCGCCAAAGAGCATCAAACCCGCGGCCCCCAACTTGGATTTGGTGAGGGGTTCCGCTAAAAAGAGCGCGGCCAGCCCCAATGTAAACACGAATGATAACTTTGAAAGAAAGGCTGCGCTGGTGGCGCTGCTGAACGCTACCCCCGCGGTTGAAAACATCCCACCCACGCCGTAGTGCACAAACCCAGAGAGCAGAATGATGAGCAACGCTTTGTGATCCGTGATCCGCAGTTGACGCAATTCCAGGAAGGTTTTGGGCAAAAAATAAACGCTGCAAACCAGCAGCGTCGAGAGGGCGGAGAGAAAAACAAATGCGCCGAGTTGGGCCTGGTGGAAAAACGCCACTTTGGTGACGTAAATCTGGAAAGCCCACAGGACAGAGAAGATGGTTACGTTGGTGATAGGGCGGTTCATGCGCTTGCTCAGTATGTTAGCGATTGGTCAGCCAGGTCTGTACTTCGGGTATATGGTCGCGGTAGTGCTGGAAGGTATTCCCGGCGATCAAATCCCAGGGAACCCAGTCTGCGGGCATTGCGGCGAAGTGGCTGGCATCGTTGAGTTCTTCATCGGTAAGGGTTACGAGGAGGGGGATCAGCGCCGCGTGGGTTTCAGCGGCGTCGGCTAATATTTGCTCCACGGGATCAGCTTTGTAGGTCGCGTAGATCACGGCGTTGCGTTCATCGTTGGGCAACTCCCATAGCTCGGAACCCTTCAAAGTCCGAGTTTGTAGCACACCGATCATCTCGCGCTCGTAAAAGGTGATGTGAGCGATCACATCTTTGAGCCGCCAGCCGCCCTCCATAAGGGGAGCACTCATCTCGTCCGGGGGGATTTGCGCTAGTAGGGCTTGCCAGTCGGCATAGGCCTGATCGATTTCAGCTAAAAATTCCGCTTTCTCCATTTTCTGCGCCATTTCATTTCTCCGATTTAAGCCCATTCGCCCCGGGATTTTTTACGTTCCACGGTGCGTTGGATGTATTCGGGAGCAAAGTTAGTTTTACAACTGGTCGGGCCGTGATCAACTTCGACTTCGCCAATGGTTTCGGCGACGTGCAGCGCTTTTGCCATCAGCACCGGGTTGCGGATGCCGATGGCGATGAGCGCGTTGTTCATGCCTTCGCGGGTGCGATTGGGCCGCTGGTGAATTTCAACTTCGATGGTTTGCAGATAGGGATCGAAAAAGTCATCGGGGAGGTCGGCGTTATTCATGGCCAGTTGGGCCAGCAAATGCCAGCCCGCGCGGCTCACATATTCATTTTTGGATTCCACCCACTCGGTGGCTTTTTCTTGCGCCAGGGTGGTTTTGTGGGTGTAATCCACAAAAGCATCTGTGATAACGTAGTTATCGACATCTTTGACCCAGCTTTCAAGTAATGAGACATCGGCTAATTTGGGATCGGCGATCATGGTGGCGAGATAACGGGCATCGTGGTTGCCGCTGCTCCAAAGTTGGAGCGCCAGGGTGTGATCCTTTTTGATTTGCTTCTTAAGCGTTTTTAGGTTAGCCACGCTCACACCGAACATGTTTTCGCCCACCCCATGACGGGTGTAAATTTTGCGATTTTGCGCGGTGCCCATCGTTTCCAGGGCTTGCATGGTTTCATCAAAATTCATCACATGTTCCTTGGATTCTACGAAAAAAATATACTGCAGAGCACGCAAAGAGCGCAGAGTTTTATCTCAGCGTGCTCTGCGCACTCTGCCGTAAAACTTTACGCTTTCTTTGAGCGACGCTGGTCGGGGCGGCGATCTTTGCGCCGGTTCCCTTTGCGCCCGCCGTCCGATGATTTTTCCTTTTTGGATTGGCCCCCAATCGGGGGTAGTTCGGGGGGTTTGTACATCCAATTGTGGTAGGTGTCATCCAGCAGCATGGTCAGCAGCGCTAAACCGTCTTCATCTTCGGCCATTTGTTTCGCCATCGGCGCAAAGCGCTGCATGCGCTCAATTTGCAGGCGATCACGCTCACGCAAACGCGCCTCCAGTTGCCCGATCAGGCGCTGCGCCACCAGCGTTTCCACATCTTCATCGTGGGGCAGGGGGCGCTCCTCGATTTCGATCTCGTAATGTGCCGCGATACGGGTCAATTGCCGCCGCTCGTTATAATTTACCAGCGTGATGGCTGTGCCTGTAGCTCCCGCCCGTCCGGTGCGCCCGGCGCGGTGGATGTAAGCCTCTAAATCTTCGGGCGGCTCATATTGGATGACATGGGACATATCCGGGATGTCGATGCCGCGGGCAGCTACATCGGTGGCCACTAAAAAGCGCAATTTGCCATCCCGCATCCTCTGAATCACCTTTTCGCGCGCTCCTTGCGAAAGATCAGAACTGATCTCATCGGCGTTGTAGCCAAACCGCTGCAAAACTGTGACCACATATTCGACGCGAGCCTTGGTGTTGCAAAAAATGATTGCTTGGTTCGGGGTTTCAAATTCGATGATGCGCACCAGAGCGCGATCTTTATCCAGGCCAGGGGTGATGTAAAAAACATGCTCAGTATCTTCCACATGCACGTGGTCGCGGCTCAAACTCAGGAATCCGGGCTTGTTCAAAAACATATTCGCCAGCCGCATCACATGGATCGGAATGGTGGCCGAAAACATGTAGCCGTTGATTGGGCTGCCCGGCAAAAACTCCTGCACGCGCACCATATCGGGATAAAAGCCCATCGACATCATGCGATCGGCTTCGTCGTAGATCAGGGTTTGTAAATTATTTAGGGATAAATTCCGTTTAATCAGATGATCCAGCACCCGGCCGGGAGTCCCGACTACCAGGTGGGCACCCAACTTGAAAGCCTCGATCTGGGGCCCGTAGCTGGTTCCCCCATAGACGGCGATCACTCGCATCCCAGAATCGCCGGTCAAAAGCTGGGCCTCCGCGGCGACTTGCTGCGCCAGTTCCCGCGTAGGAACCAGCACCAACGCCTGACAGGTGGCCGCGTTGAAGTCAATTTGCTCCAGCAAGGGGAGGATAAAAGCCCCGGTTTTGCCGCTGCCGGTGCGCGCCTGCACCATCAGATCACGCTGCGCTAGCATGTAAGGGATCGCCCGTTTTTGCACGGGCGCGAGTTCCACCCAACCGGCGCGTTTGACCGCCGCTTGCATGGTTTGAGAGAGTTCATTCAACGAAACTTGCGGCAGAGCATCCGCAGGTTCGACAAGTTCAGTATCTTCTTGGGGGTTGGTTGGTTGTTCCATAAATCCTTTCTTTCGCCAGAGGTTTGCCTGCCCCGGTTTTTCTCTGGCGCATCGTCCCCTATTATAAGAGAGAAGTGGATATTACGGGTAAACAAATACGTTAATAAAAAAGTGGAGCGAGGGGCTGGCCCTCACTCCACGATCCGCAAAGTTAACGGAGTTCCTTTACCCAACGCGCCCGCGGCAGGGATGCAAAACCAAAGCGTTGATACAACTGTTCTGCCCGGCGGTGCTCGATATCGACTTCTAGGTCGATAGCGGCGCAGCCCATTTCGTTTGCTTTTTGTAGCACTTCTTCGATCAGTGCGCTGCCGATCCCCTGCGAGCGAAGTTCAGGCCGCACGTAGAGTTCATCTAGCCAGGCTGATTTGCCGCCGTGTTCCAGAGTCCAGCAAAAGGAGACACAGGCTAGGCCGACGGTTTGCGAATCTGCCTCGGCCAATAGAAAAAATCCTAACCGATCATCGGCCAGCATGGCCTCCACCGCAGTTTGAAGCTGTTTCGCGGGAACTTCGATTTCGTGTTCCTCGAACTGCCGCGCCAGCAAAGCCAAAACCGCGGTTGCATCCTCGCTAGTAGCCAACCAAATCTGCCGGTTTTCACTGCCCACTTGCCCACTCTCCACTGTTTACTGATACTCCGGCAGCCACTCGCCGTGCGCTTCGATCAGATCATCGACCAGATGCCAGATTTGCTCCAAATCCAGTTCAGCGGCGGTGTGGGGGTCCATCATCGCGGCGTGATAGATGTGCTCGCGCTTGCCCGTGAGAGCGGCTTCAACGGTGAGACTCTGGACGTTGATATTGGTTTGGATAACGGCAGCCAACTGCGGGGGGAGCTTGCCGATCTTTGTGGGTTGCAGGCCACTTTTATCGACCAGAATCGGCACTTCCACACAGCATTCCGCCGGGAGGTTGTCAATCAGACCCTGGTTCATCACGTTGCCATAGATCACCCGCGGGATGCCGGTTTCCAGCGAATGGATGATGTAGGAACCATACTCGTGGGATTGCTCCACGGTGTCGAAATTCTCGACCATGTGACCCACCCAGCCGATTTCCCAATCGAAGGCCCCGGCCGCAGACATTTTGGCGATCATGGCCTCGCGATTCAGGGGCACATCCGGGTTTTCCACGGTGTCTTTGGTG
>DOTA01000238.1:279-10371 GCA_003513015.1 Chloroflexota bacterium | reverse complement strand
AACTTGATGGCGCAACTGTTCATTAGCCAGACGGATCGCATTTTCTGCCTGCTTGCGTTCGCTTATATCGCGCACCACACTTTGGATGTGCAATGGCGCTCCGCTTTCATCTCGAACCAACTCCACATTGATTTCCACGGGGACAATTTGCCCATCTTTTTTGCGAAAGATTCGTTCGTAAAGGGGGATCTCTTCACCTGCAGTCAAGCGTTCGATAACATTCAGGCTTTGATCTGCTTCTGCTGAAATATCTTTTACACACAAGCCTTTAATTTCATCCACCGTATAACCCAGCAAGTGCGCAGCGCATTGGTTTGTCAAAAGAAGCTGTCCGGTTAAATCCAAAATGAACACGGCATCATGGGTTTGTTCAAATAAGGCCCGGAAACGCGCCTCACTTTCGCGCAGGACTTCATCAGCCTGTTTTCGCTGAGTGATATTTTCGTATATGCCCAGGATGCCAAAAACATCACCATTTGTGGTTTGTAAGGGCACTTTTGAGGTATTCAACCACATCGTGGTACCCGTAGGGGTAGTTTGCCGTTCGATGATATCGGTTTTAGGTTGGCATAATTCTATAATTTCGGAATCATCATTTCGATAAAGCTCGGCTTGTTCAGACCATACCAATTCATGATCTGTTTTTCCCAAAAGCTGATACGGATATGTAAAACCAGCATCGCGAGCAAACAAGTGATTACACCCTAAATAATGGAGATTTTTATCTTTCCAAAAAACCCGGAGAGGGATCGATTCGATAATTAATTGCAGCATATTCCGAGATTGTTCAAGCTGCTGGATGGCTTCCTGCAATTCCCGGTGTTGTTTCGCTAAGGTTTTCTCGGTTTGCTTGCGCAAGGTTATGTCGCGCTGAATGCCAAAATGCCCCATGATCCGGCCTTGAGCATCATATAAGCAAATATAGTCGCCCTCGATCCACATGGGGGTTCCATCACACTTACGTTCATCCGTATCGATGTGTAAATGCCCTTTGTCAAAGAAAGCTCGCCACACCTGCCTTCCCTGTGCCAAATCGTGAGCAAAAAAATCATTGGGGGTAAGCCCGGTGAACTGTTCCCGGGTTGCATTGTATTGCAGCAGCATGGCATCATTTACTTTTGTCATGCGCTGATGATCAAAGATAAAATCAAGCGCCTGCTCTTTATCTACGCTGTCATGCCAAGAGACAGGCTCATCCAGCATCATAAAGAAGAATCCATCCAACGATTGTGAAAAGAATAATTCCAAAAAAGTTATGTTGGTTGTGATCTCTTCGCGCGTGTATCCCAGCGTTTTTAAAAACGCATCATCGAGTTCCAAATAGCGTCCGATTTCTGTTTCGTTGAAAGCCATTAATGCCGGGCCAGATTGAAAGGCCTTCACATATTTTTCTTCAGGCGCGTTAGCTGATGTTAAAGCTTTGGCTATGCAAAAAATAGCATCTTCGCCGTTCCACAGGCCCGCGCTGATGCGGATTTCAACCGGAATTTGCCGCCCATCTTTGGCGATGATCGGGATGGCACCATGATCCGTTTTACCGGTTAGCATTTCTTCTATAAGGCGGCTTGCTTCTGCGCCTCGTTTCGGGGGATGAAGCCTCAAAACGCTTTGCCCAGTTAATTCATCCTCTGAGCACCCCAACAAGCTTAAGGCTGTATCGTTAGCGAACAAGATCTGCTTACGAGCATCCAGCACAAACAACATTTGATCCATGGAATTAAAAAACGAACGTAAATTCCGCTCGTTCGCCTTCAATCTTTCCATTATCTGCCCACACTCAGATTCGGCTGTTTCTGGTGATTCCACCTTTTGGTACAATTCCCCTAATTGCATGACGAGATCGCTCCTTGATATGTGCTCGTTACTCATGTGGCTCTTTCCTGCTATTTTTGCAGCCTAATATTGCGATTTTCATCTATAAAATCCATCTCTGTGGCCAGTTTGCCGGAAAACGCGGAACCTGCAAAGATAGTATTCCATGTAAGACAAGATATTAGCCTCCCGAAACAATTGGGATATTGGATTATATCTTTTAGTACTCAAGTCCTACCTACCATTTTTGTTAGGGAAAGCCAATATTCATCACATCTCCGTGAATAACTGCCATCACAAAAAATCGACCCATTTTCCAATGGGTCGATTTTTTGTGAGGAACGTTTATGCTATTTGCCAAACTTAGCTTTGAGCAAATCTTCCAGAGTGGGTTGACCAATCTCTTGTAGTTCGTAGCGCACCCGCTGAGAGGGTTTATCAATTTTGATGATGCGAGTCAGGTCGATGGGCGTGCCAATGATTACCAAATCGACATCGGCATTATCGATAGTCTGCTCTAACTCTCTCATTTGAGCTTCGCCATAGCCCATGGCCGGGAGAACGTTCCCAGTGGTGGGGTACTTGGCATAAGTCGCCCTAATTGAACCTACCGCATAAGGCCGTGGGTCAACGATCTCGGCGGCACCAAAGCGGCGAGCAGCCACCCAGCCTGCACCATAGGCCATTTCGCCGTGGGTCAGAGTAGGGCCGTCTTCAATCACCAGGACGCGTTTGCCTTTGATGGCCGCGGGATCATCCACAAACAGCGGAGAAGCACCTTCAATCACGATAGCATCCGGGTTGATCGCCCGCAGGGATTCGCGCACTTTGATCACATTTTCGGCATCGGCAGTATCCACTTTATTGATTACAAACACATCGGCACTGCGGGCCACCGCTTCACCGGGGTGATAGCTAACTTCATGTCCGGGGCGATGGGGATCAGCCACCACGATTTGGAGATCAGGCTTATAGAACGAAAGATCGTTATTGCCGCCATCCCATAGGACAATATCAACTTCCTGCTCGGCCTGGCGCAAAATGGCTTCGTAATCCACCCCAGCATAGACAATCACACCGTTATCGAGGTGCGGTTCGTACTCTTCGCGCTCTTCGATGGTGCAATCGTGCTTGTCGAGATCGCTATAATCGGCGAAGCGCTGCACGGCCTGTTTGACCAGATCGCCATAGGGCATGGGATGGCGAATGGCGGCCACTTTGTAGCCCATCTCGCGCAGAATCAACGAAACCCGGCGAGTGGTCTGCGATTTACCGGAGCCGGTACGCACGGCGCAAACCGAAACCACGGGTTTTGTGGATTTGATCTGCGTATCTTTGACACCCATCAAGCGAAAATCTGGCCCGGCAGCCAATACGGTGGAGGCTTTGTGCATTACATATTCATGGGGCACATCGCTGTAGGCAAAGATCACCTGATCGACATTATATTTTCCGATCAGTTCCAGCAGATCACTTTCGGGGAAGATGGGCACACCCTCGGGGTAGAGGGAACCCGCTAAAGCAGCCGGGTAAACCCGCCCTTCGATGTTGGGAATTTGGGTTGCCGTGAAGGCCACAACTTCATAATCAGGATTATCCCGAAAGAAAGTGTTGAAATTGTGGAAGTCGCGCCCGGCAGCGCCCATGATGAGAGTTTTGATAGACATGAAACATACTCCTTAAGAAATTTTGGTCTGAATGGTCTAAAGGATAAGTTATTAGTTCACCGACTCATTGAACAGACCACTAAGGCGATCTAACAACACCGATTATTCGAACCGGGCAACCAGAAAAAATCAGGTGATTGATAGGGGGAATTCCCTATTTTCCAATCACCTGCAAATTTCTTACATTACTTCTGGGGCCTGGATGCCCAACAGCTTTAGCATATTTGCCATGGAATGCCGGGCAGCATCTACCAGACACAGACGGAAATTACGCACATCCGGCTCCGCCTGAATCACGGGACAGTTGCGATAAAAATCATTGAAAGCTTTGGCTAAATCATAAGCATGATTGGTGATTTGCAAGGTTTTGTATTCATCAGCTGCCCGTTGAACTTCGGCTGGTAAGCGCGAAATCAAATCAATCAACTGCACCTCACTGGGGTCCAATTCATGGCTGGGAGTCGCGACATCAGAAAATTTTTCACCCGTGGCTCTGCGCAGAATGCTGTTCGCACGAACATGCGCGTACTGAATATAAGGGGCGGCTTGCCCGTTGAAATCGAGCGCCGATTCCCAATCAAAGGTTACGGTTTTGGCGTTATCGCGCGCCAACATGGGGAACCGCAAAGCACCCAAACCGACTGCATTGGCTACATTCTTTTTTGTATCCACAGACAGTTCCGGGTTTTTCTCTTCGACCACTTCCAGAGCGCGCTGCCGGGCTTCGCGGAGGAGATCTTCCAGCAAAACAATCGTGCCTTCCCGGGAGGCCATGACCACATTCCCCGGCAAATTGACAATTTCATAGGGGATATGATGGCAATGCTTGGGTTCCTCATAACCGGCGATTTCCATGGTTTTCCAAACTTGGGTAAAGTGCAGCGATTGGCGTACATCGACCACATAAATCGAACGTTTCAAGGCAGGATAATCGGCAAATTTCTTGAGCGTCAGGGCCAGGTCTTCTGTGGAGTATAAAGCTGTGCCATCAGAACGTAAAATCACCAAGACCCGGTATTTTTCTTGTTTGTTCCCCAGCAATTCATCTAATTTGACAAGTACAGGGCCTTCCGGGCGCTCATCGAGAGCAATCTCACGCTCGACCAATGCTTTCACGATCGCTTTGCCCGGCTCTTCCATCTGAGAGTTGAAATAATAAATATCGAAGGGGATATCCAATTCCGCATACATTTGATTGAACCCGTCCAACGACCATTGGCGTGTTTCTTCCCAAAGCGCAACGATTTCAGGGTCGCGCCGGTCCCAACGCGCATACACCTCGCGAATCTCTTTTTCAAGTTCGGGATTCTCTTCCAGGTGGCGATTGGCCTCCACGTACATATCCCCCATCCACTTGGTAATATCTTTCTCCGGCTTTTCACCGCGATGGAACTTCAGATAATTCCAGAGCCATTTGATCACATGCAGCCCCATATCGCCCGGATAGTTGGCTCGAATCACATCGTAACCGGCAAAATCCAAAATTCGGCTGAGGGCATCGCCCAAAATGGCGCTGCGTAGGTGTCCCACATGAAAAGACTTGTGGGTATTCGGCTGAGAATATTCAACCATCACTTGTTCATTTTTAAGCGCTCCCCGGCCAAAATCTACACCTTGCGCTAAAACCGTATCGACAATTTTGCGGCTGAAATCAGCGGAGTCAAAGTAGAGGTTCAAATAGCCACGCACCGCCTCCACATGGGTAAAACCTGGCGGCGTTCCAAGATGAGCAGCCACAGCCGCGGCAATTTCTTGGGCACGCTGCGGCACAACCATTTTTTTGCCCGAACGGGCTTCTTGCGCAGCAATTTGAAAAAAAGATGTTGTCATCCCCCACTCCCCGCTAAAAGGAATGGGTTGCCAATTGATGGTTTCCGTTAATGGAATCTCGTTTTCTGCGCAGTAAGATTGGATTTGGGTTGTGATGGATGTTTGGGCTTCCTCGAACATGGTTCCCTCGATGAATACAAATAGCGGACCTGGAATTTAGGGTGTTTCCGCGGCTTGGGATTATATCATGCCATCCTATACCGGGATCACCCACAGGGTAGGGTTAACTTTTTCCATCCAAAGGCAAGTAAACACAAAAAGCGGGAGCTAAAAATCAGCTCCCGCCAAATCTTCAATTTTGGGATGATTATTTGGCTGAAGAAGCCTCAAGGGCGGCCAGTTGTTTCATCAGGCGGCCTTTGCGGCGCGAAGCGTTGTTCTTGTGTAGCACGCCCTTTTCGGCGGCTTTATCGAGGGCGCTAGCAGCTTCAAAAATGGCCGAACGAGCGGTATTCACATCACCGCTTTCAATTGCCATACGAGCTTTCTTAACAGAGGTGCGGGCGCTACCACGAAAAACGCGATTACGAGCACGGCGCTTCAGGTTTTGTTTATTACGTTTGATTTGCGACTTAATATTAGCCAAGTCAGGCCTCCGAAACTTGTGATTTTTTAGGGGTTTTCACGGCTGGTGATTTTACCTGAAGCCATAGGTTTTGTCTACCCCTGAAGTGGCCTTCGTGGTAAGATCGCGATACCCCAGGTCGACCAGGTGATCGCGGTCCAGCGCTTTGGCGAAGGATCGAGGAAAGTCCGCACTCCGTAGAGCACGGTGCCGGATAACATCCGGAGGGAAGTAATTTTCTGGATCGGGCCACAGAAACAAGTAGCCGCTTTCACCCTTGGGTGAAAGCGGTGATAGTGAAAAGGTGGTGTAAGAGACCACCGGCGCGGGTGGCAACATCCGCGGCCAGGTAACCCCCACCGGGAGCAAGGCCAAGCAGGGACGTGGTGCTGCTCGTACCGCTGTAAGTTCCGGGTAGGCTGCATAGATAGATGACCACCGCCGAAAACGCTGTTTTCGGAGACAGAATGCGGCTTATCGGTCGGCCTGGGGTTGGTTTTGTTTCACCGAAATAGGTCAAACAGAGCACATGAATTTCCTTTTTGGGCATTGAACCAAAATACGCCCTAGATTCAAGATGGAAAGGCCTTATTTACAATAGAGTATGTGTCTGACTGAGTTTCCCTAACTCACATAACCCTTGCACAGTTGTAGCTGATTTCAATGCAAAAAGGCATTGTTTTTGTGTAACAAAATACAAATGGTTTCGTTTATTTAACTTGAATAGTCCACCTCAGAGAGTTTTTGTGTTTTTGAGGTGTTTAGCAATAGAGGGCCTGTTCATAGGCTGGTGTGGGAAAAAATTAATAAATTCTCTTGTAGTTTTGACTTAGTGAAACAACGAGAGACATAACCAAATTGTTTTGGATGCGATGATCTAAAGGTCTATCATCTGGTCGCTGTGTCTGACGTTTGTCAGACAAACCTTTGGGGAGCAAGTAGCGAAACCGGCCAATTGCGGTCGGTTTTTTGTTTTGGGAACTTTCTCAAAATATTTTTCGGGGTGGCTTCACTGCAAACGAACATTCTGCCATCCAAATACGTTATTTTTAAATTAAATATCCAGTTTAGGGAGCGTTGACCCTGTGATTAATGGTCGCCCGGTGCCAATGTATGGCATCCGTTCACAGGTGAGCGAGTGGCGAAACCGGCCCATAATGTGAGGCCGGTTTTTTTATTTCCAATCGACAAGTCCTGGTAATGAAACTTTTTCTGATCGGTTATCACAAATTTCGTTTCTCGAAACAGGAGGTGCCCATTAACAAAAAAACAATTTCACACCAAGTAAAAGCAAAAACATTAAAATGAGAATATGAGATTAGGAGATCGAATATTATGAAGAAAAAATTTATCATTACAATTGCTTTGGTGCTGCTGCTGCTGCTGAGTTTCACCGGCTTGGCGCTAGCCTTCGATTCAGGTGGAAACCCTGGTGCTGAAGGCCCCAACACAATCGAATGGACGGGACAGGGTGCTGATGACGATGGTGTACTGGATACGGAGTATTGCCCATCTCCCGATGCTGTTCCAGATGGAATTGATCCCAACAGTTACTTATTGTGGATCTTCACAACTGACGGCGGCGAGGCGACAGCAGGCCAGATCCACCTTGGGGGCAGCGGATCTGGCGAATACGCTTGGGCCACAAATACCGGAGGGTCGTTCCACTTCTTTACCCCATATTTCACACCTGACAGCAACCTAACTGCATACGTTGACTTCAACGTTGCGGATCCAGGCAATGGCGCTTGGATCCTCACCATCAGCCATGGCTGCCCTGGTGAGAAGGACTATGAGGAATTGACCGTCTCCAAGACCGTCGAAACCTCGTTCACCCGTGTACACTCCTGGGATATCGCCAAAATGGTCGAAACCGAGAACGGGTACACCCACGATGGTTTCCCCAAGGTTTGGCTCTACATTGATGGGCACGGCAATGAACAGGCTACCTGGACGGTGGATGTGAGCTACCTAGGCTACGAAGATGGCGGTCACAAAGTCTCTGGTGTCATCACTATCGAAAACACCGGCACGCTTGATGCTGTTATCACCAACATTGAAGATGTGATGGGTCTAAGTGCCTTTGTTGTAAACGGTGTAAATACAACGGCGATATATCCTAACGTCACTTGCGATGCTGATCCTATTGATGGCAAATACGCCCTTGCAGTTGGCCAGACCCTAACCTGCAACTACAGTTATGATGGGAATGCGCAAGGTGTGAACACAGTCACTGTCACTACCGAACGCGACACCTACAGCGCAACGGCTGCTATCGTTTGGGGTGCCCCCACCACTGAGGTCAACAAAACTGTTACCGTCAAAGACATCAGCGATCTCTTTGGTGAGGTAGTTCTGGGCACAGTCACTGCTCCGAATGACGGCCAATTCACATACACCAAGGATTTCGCCTGGGCAGACTATGGCGCTGACCTCTGCGGCGATTACGTCTACGATAATACAGCCTCGATCGTTGAGACCGAGCAATCCGCTTCGGCCAAGCTCAAAGTCAATGTGCAGTGCTATGTCTACGAAACCGCCTATGCCAAGGGTAATCCTGGACTCTGCTTCATCCCCGATTTCAGCAACTGGGGTTGGACCAATCTAATTAAGCAAAGCCTATCCAGTTACACATGGGATCTATGGGCTGGTGCCGGGCAATGCGATACCAGCAAGGGCACCCTGGTCGGCTCAGTAACCGTGGACTATGCTCGTGATGGTTACGTAGCCGTTACCTATAACGTTGGTTCACCCTATCTCATCAAGGAAACCCACGTGTACGTTGGTATAAAAAAGTATCCGCAAGTGCTACAAGGTAAAAAATGGGTTAGCACAGTCGCGCCAGGATCGTACTACAACAACAGTCCGTTTACTTCCTTAAATGACGTTTATGTGATCGCACATGCGGTAGTTGGATTGCCTGACCCGAACTTTGGCCCGTAGAGTCGGATGGCAGCTTTGCTGCCAGTGTTGATATGCTTTTAGCGCTCCAACACTCGGCACACTGAACCAGGAACAATTTTATCCAAATCTATCAGGGACTACCTNNGCCACCAACGCCGCCCCCACCACAAACAAGCTGATATTCAGCACAAACGGCAGCACCCGATTGATCTCGGAGAGTTGCCCGGCGATCCAGCCAAAGGGGGAGGTTAGTAAAATCACTACCATCGCCATAATCGCATTGATGCGCGCTCGTTCGGCGTTATCAATCGAAATGATAATCAGCGAATCCATCAATGGGCCGTAGATTGCCAGGCTGACAGCTTCGATTAATACGCTGATCAACAGCAAGAGGTAATTCCCGCTGGGCATGGTCACTAAAATCAGGCTGGCCGCCATAAATCCTAGGAAACCCAAAAGCATGGGATTGCGGAAACGGGAAACCTTCAGGCGGGGTACCAACAAAAAATACAGGATCAACATCAAGCCTGATCTGGCAAACGGGAAAATCGCCAGATGCTCCGCGGGAATCCCCAATTTCTCCGTGACCAGAATCGACCAAAAGGTTCCGTTAATCATCAGCACCACCCCCATGACAAACATGATCCCCAAAACCACCAAAGTGCGCGGCGTGCGCAAGATTTGTTTGAAGACCTCGCCGTAGCCGGGCAGTAGCGAGAAGAGCGGCTTATCGCGGGTTTCGTCCATGCGGATGTAACCCCGCTGGGTTTCGGTGGAATAGCGGAAGAGGATGATACCTTTGGCGGTCATCATTACGAAAGAGAAGAGATACAAGATGCGCACCGCGGGAATCAGATCGATAGCGCCAATCAGCAACCCGGCCAATGGAGCGAAAAAGGCCGCCAACAGACCGGCGATGTGGATCCAGGTCCAGATATGCACGAGTTGATCTTGCTCGGCATCCTCGACCAGCAGGCAAGTCCACGAGTTGGCTGAGATGCGCCACATGGCGTTGAAGGCCGCGGCCACGATAAAATAGCGAATATCCTGCGCCACCGCCCAAACCAGACAAGGGATGCTCCAGGCGAACAGATCGGCAATCAGGGTGGTCAGGCGGCGGCCGTATTTATCGGTGAGTGCACCGCTCAACAACGCCCAGATGGGTTGGATCAGCAAGCCCAGGCTGGCAATCATCCCAATTTGGGCATCATTAACCCCCAAGGCCAACATGTAAACCGAGGCATAGGGAATGTACAGGTTGAAAGGGATGCCCCACATCGGTTCGGTGAGCACACTGGCGCGCGGGTTGCCTTC
>DOTA01000238.1:0-219 GCA_003513015.1 Chloroflexota bacterium | reverse complement strand
ATGTCCCCCGAAGAATTGAGCAAAGGTGAACTCACTCGCGCCGCCATTGTGCAGGCTGCTCATGATTTATTCATTTCTCAAGGCTACAACGGAACTTCCATGCGGCAGATTGCCCAAACCGCTGGAGTGGCCGTGGGTGGCATCTATAACCATTTTGCAGGCAAAGCGGAGATTTTCGAGGCGGTTTTCATCGAGAATCACCCCTATCGTGAGATGATC
>DOTA01000427.1 GCA_003513015.1 Chloroflexota bacterium | reverse complement strand
CTGGCGCATCGGCCTGATGGGCTACTCCAGCCGCCGCGAAAACGTGGAACTGTTGCTGGCGTTGCTCAAAAAGTTATTGCCCTAAAGTTCGTTGGTTAGTCAGATAACGCGGTAATACCATATACTGACCACTTCCCACTCACTATGTCCCGTTGGCTTCGTTTCTTGATCGTCATCATCATCGGCATTGGCCTCGGCCTGCTCTACGGCTGGGTAGTTGACCCTGTGGATTATGTCGATACCACCCCGGCCTCGCTCAATGTCGATTACAGGGCTGATTATGTGCTGATGGTAGCTGAAATCTACGGTGTGAATCGAGACGCTGAAGCCGCCGTCATCCGCCTGACCTATTTGGGCGATCCCTCTCCCGTTGATAGCGTGCAAAATGCCCTGGCTTTCGCGGTGGATGCCGGATACGGTGCCAATGATTTGCGCTTGCTGCGGGATTTAGCAGATGCTCTAGCCCCCCTTTCCCCGCCTGGGCAGGATTCCGTTCCATGAAAGAAGAACGCGGCTCCTGGTATCTGCTCACCGGTTTGTTGATCGGCATTGTCTTGGGCCTGTTGTATGCCTGGGTGGTTTCTCCCATCCAGTACGTCAATACCGCACCGCATACCTTGCGCACAGATGCCAAAGATGTCTATCGCCAAACCATTGCCCTGGCCTACCAATCAACCGGAGATTTGGCCCGCGCCCAGGCCCGCTTGAATCTGCTGGGTGATGAAGATTCTGCCCTGACTTTAGCGGAACAAGCTCAACGCCAGCGCGCTACCGCGGGAGACTCGGACGAAGTGCAAGCCCTGGCGGATTTAGCGGCTATCCTGGGGCAGGCTCCCGTTTTGGTGGTAACTTCCCCTGTTCCGGTGGATACGCAAATCCCCAGCGAAACCCCCACGCTGACCTTATTCCCAACCGTCACTAATACGCCAACCCTCGAATTTACACCTACGGGCACACCAATCATCACACCCACGGCCACGCTGACCCCCACGCTGGGGCCGTCCAGCACGGTCACGCGTACCCCCTTGGCCAGCGCTACCCCCGAACCGACGCGCACGCCTTTGCCTTCGCTGACGCCCACGCCCACGCTGGCCCCGCCATTTGTACTCGATAAACAAGTACAGGTTTGTAACCCGAATCTCACAGAACCACAAATTCAGGTCTTCATCAATAATGCCGCGGGAATTGGCGTCCCTGGTGTGGAAGTGATCCTGACCTGGGCAGGCGGGCAAGAGAGTTTCTTTACCGGTTTGAAACTCGATGTTGACATTGGCTATGCCGATTATGTCATGGAACCTGGGGTGGTCTACACCCTGCAAGTTTCCGGCGGCGGACAGATTATCCCCGATCTCTCGATCCCCGAATGTGAAGATGACAACGCTCAACGTTACCCTGGAAGCTGGCGCTTGATCTTTAAGCATCCGTAACGTTGACTACAGACGATTGACCACAGACCGACGAATCATGATTCGTCGGTCTGTTTTATTCCTTTGAGATGAGTTCGAACTCAAAGATTTCCCCAAAGTGTTTTTCAATCCCTGTAATTACCCGCTCCATCGTTGGAACCGGATCAAGCAACTGCGCCAGGCTGATTTCGGGAGTTGTCAGGCCGCAGCCAATAATTCCCTCCCAGTATTCCATATCGGGATCAACGTTGAGGGCGAAGCCGTGCCGGGTGATGCCGTGGGCATCCACTTTGACGCCGATGGCGGCGAGTTTAGCAATGGGTGACCCGAACGCGGCCGATTGACCATCTACCCAAACGCCGGTCAAGCCTTCAACTTGTTGGGCCTCCACGCCCAATTCGGTCACAGCGGCGATGATGGTGCGTTCCAATTTGCGGATATAACCTACATAATCGACCTGGGGGATATGTTCATCATCCCTCGGGCGGGGCAATCCTAAGGGTATCAGGGGATACCCCACAAGTTGTCCGGGCCCGTGGTAAGTGACATCGCCACCGCGATCTACCCAATGGACCGCGACCCCTCGCCGGGCCAGTTCGGGTTCATCCCATAAAAGATTCGTGGCATTCCCTCGCCGCCCGAAGGTGAAGGTATGCGGATGTTCCAGCATAAGCAGGGTCGGCGGGCATGTTCCCTCGGCAATTTGGGCGGCGAATTCGTTCTGCAAATCCCAGGCTTGTTGGTAATTGATCAGCCCGAGGTGGAGAATCTGGCAAATGGGTTTTGGCATAGCCTGAGTATACCTGATGGGTCAGTTATCCGATCAATTCGGGAAGAAAGTCAATTGTAGCATTTTGGAGGTTGGGCTATACTGAGGGCATATTGCACTACATGTTATACCCTTCACCACCAGAAATTGTGCTTTTTTGAAGCAGATGGAACACGCAATTTCTGGCCGGGGGGCATTTATATAACCCACTTTTACTCAGGAGATGGATATGGCAACGACACAAGAGAATTTGAAAGAAGCATTTGCCGGCGAAAGCCAGGCCAGCCAGAAGTATCTGGCGTTTGCGAAGCAAGCTGAGCGCGATGGTTTTGCAAATGTTGCTAAATTATTCCGCACTGCTTCGGCCGCCGAGCAGATTCACGCCGAAGGGCACTTCAAGGCCATGGATGGGATTGGCTCAACTGCCAATAACCTGCAAGCCGCCGTTGCGGGTGAAACCTACGAATTCACCGAAATGTACCCACCGATGATCGAGCAGGCCGAGGCCGATGATCATAAAGCGCAGCGCATGTTCCGTTATGCCGCCAAAGCGGAAGCTGAACACGCCATGATTTATAAAATGGCTTTGGAAGCAGTCTTGCGCGGCGAAGATCTTGTTGAAGAGTTTTACCTTTGCCCGGTGTGTGGTCACATTGAGTTGGGTGCGCCACCCGAAAATTGCCCGATTTGCGGTGCCAAGGGGAAATCTTTCGTTCAGATTTAAGCGGTTCCCAGAGATTAATTTTCCGGCGCGGGCTGTTGCGGATCCCCGTTAGGGGTGCGCGGTGACCCGCGTTTTGATTCCGGCTCAGGGATGGCGAGGTTCGCGCAGTATGAAATGTTATAATCTTCAAAATTTTCATTGGGAGGTACCATCATGGGCATCCGTATTGATCGTGTGGTAAAAAGCCCCGGAACTTTTTCGGGTGGTAAGGCTTATTCGCTGATTGTGGATGGCGATCAGTTGTACCTGATTGAGGTGGGGCCGGGATCGACAGAACTCTTTCAGCGGGGAGCCAACTTTGTAGCGCAGGCGGGTATCGACAAGGCTCGCCAACGCATGCTTGCCAAGATCGAACCCGGCGAAAAGCGCTTGGCCGAGATGGGACCAGAAGCTATATCTGTGGAGAAGGGTAGCTTTAAGTTTGCCCTATCCGAAGTGTATCAATTTGAGTACGGCAAAAATTTGTATGGCTATTTTCAACTAAAGCTCAAAGCAGGCAAGCAAAAAATGACCTTATATGTAGCCGGGATATACGAACCTGGATTGGATCAGATTGCGGCACTGGTTCGCTAAATTACAAAAAAGTGTAGGACCATGACCAGTCGAGCCAAGCGGCGTTCGGATCAATTGTTTGAGCAGCTTGAGACGATCTCTTTGCGCGCTCACGATGCCGACACCACAGATATTCTGGTGGTGCACGGCCAGGATGTGCTAAACGTGCCCGACAGCACGCATTTGCCGCGCATGAAAAAGTTCCGTTTTCAACTGCTGCACCAATGGCTGATCCACAATTTCGATCCCTGCCGGGCAGCGGACATTGGCGGGGGCAAGGGCTTGCTGGCGCACCTGCTGATGGAGAGTGGCTGGCAGGCCACGGTGATTGATCCTGTCCCCCAAGGTTTGCCCGATAAATATAAAGATCTCGTACTGGGGCGGCGGGTGAAGATTGATCCGGCGGCGCGGGTACCCAATCTCCCCTCGACCTTTGAAACCTACCACGCCCAATATTTTGATCTGCTGATCGGGATGCACGCCCACGGCAGCAATGTTAAAATCATCGATGCGGCTGCGGAATTTGGCTGCGGTTTTGTGATCTTCCCCTGTTGTGTGATCGACGAGGCTTTTTATCCGCCTTTGGGGGTCAGTTGGTTGGAGAGTCTCGCAGATTATGCTGTGCGTCAGGGGATTGTGCTCAAACCCTTCCGCTTGAACTTCAAGGGGCAGAATATTGGTTTGTACGCGTTACCCCGCTCAATCTAGCCACCCGGCAATCGCCCCCAATTTTGTGCAAACTCTAGCCCCAGCCTGATTCCCGGCCTGGCAGGCGACGCGAAAATCCGCACCGTGCAAGCGAGCGGCGATAAAGCCGGCGGCGAAGGCATCACCTGCACCGGTGGTGTCGACCACCTCCACTGGGAGGGCGGGCACCACCCCGGTGAATTCCTCGGATAAGGCATAACAGCCTGCGGCCCCGAGTTTAACGATCACGCTTTGGGCGCCGCGAGATTGCAAAATAGCGGCTGCCCTCACGGGGTCCGATTCGTTGGTCAACCGGAGGGCTTCGTGGTCGTTGGCCATAAAAACATCCAAATGGGGCAAGGATTCCCACAAAGCCGCGCGCAAATCCGGGTTATCCATGCGGGTGTTGAAAACCACATCCAGCGAGGTGCTGATTCCCACGCTGCGCAGTTCGGCCAGCTTATCGGCCACATCGGCAAAGAGATTGGGCAACACAAAGAACCCGGCGATATGAAAAAATTTGGCCCCCGTTTGAGCGAGGGCTTGCGGATCGAGAATTTCGGCCGTCGCTAGCCGGTTGGCCCCCGATGTGTGGATGAAGCGCGGCTGAAAATCATCGTCAATCAGCCCGATACTGGTGCCGGTGGGTTTGGCCGCGGTGCGCTGCACAAACCGGGTATCCACGCCAACGCGCTGCCAATAGCGGAAGAGTAAATCGGCGGAGTCATCCTCCCCGCAGCGGGCGACGATGCCGGTGGAGATACCCAGCGTGGCTAGCCCGATTGCTGTGTTAGAACCACAACCACCGGGCGAGACGGTGACATCCTCAAAAGCAATCGATTCGTGGCGCGGCACTGAATTGACAGGGTAGCTGATGATGTCAAGGGTTACGTTGCCGAATACGATGGCGTCCATAAAAATTGCGACCATCTCCCATTTTCGCCAGAGAAAAACGGTAAAAATTTAATCTCATTCGCGAAAATGGGGAAATAGAGGGGGGCTAGCGTTGGCCGGTCAGGTAATCAATCACATCTTTGGCGGTGTAGCTGCGCTGGCCGGGGCGGAAGAACTGCCCCAGAGCGGGCAGGCCTTTGCCGGAAGTTACCAGAGGTTGCTCCACATAGCCATCCGAACGGTGCTGCGGGAAACCAGCGCTGGCGCCCAGGTTGTTGCACAGGCAGCCGCGGCCCACTAAATCTTCGGGCTGGCCGCCTTTTTTCAGGTATTGATCTTCGGGTTCGGCCGGGCAGCGGAAACCGATCGAGTCATCATCTTTTTTGTATAAGCTGCGCAACAGGCCCACATCGCAGAGCCGCACGCGTTGATTGTATACTTCGGGATCCGACATGGTGCCTTCCATCTGCACCACTTTGAAAGGGTAGCCCGTAGGCGAGACCAGGGGATCGGTGAGCACCACGGCTTCTTCGTCGATGACCTTTTGAATCACACGGCGTTTTTCGGTTTCATTCATGCCGGATTCATCGCAAAAGGCGAAGGCGGTTCCGACCTGAATTCCGGCGGCTCCCGCTTCCTTGGCTTCACGCAGCTTTTCGGGGCTATCATAGCCCCCCGCCAACCAGAAGGGTAAACCTAGTTCTTTGATTTTTGACAACTCGGGGGTATCTTTTTCGCCGAAAATGGGTTCGCCATCTTCGTTGAGTTGCATGGTGCCGCGCGGCGGAGCATTATGCCCGCCCGCCACATGCCCCTCGATTACGAAGCCATCCACTTTGCCGGTCGAGCGGCGGATCAGGGTTTTCGCCAGCACCACCGAGGAGATGATCGGCAGAAACGCGGGGCGGGTTAGATTTTGCACTTTTTCCANNTCGACTTCTTCATGTTTAGCCAGCCGGTCGAGAATCCCCGGGATTTGCAGCGGGATGCCCGCACCCATAATCACATAATCGACCCCGGCCAGCATAGCGCCATACAAAGAGGCCATCGTGGGCATTTGCAGTTTCTCCAGCAGGTTGATCCCTACCGGGTTCTGGTGCCCCTCCTTCGCCAGAAAAACCTCCACAAAGTTGGAAATCACGGTTAATTCAAACAGTTCTTTGGGCGGTTTGAGCGTCCACATGGGCGGGCGTTTGTAAGGCGCATCCGGGGCTTTGCCATCAGGGATAAAGTATTTTTCCATGACGCGTTGCACGGCATCTTGAAAGGGGAAATTGCTCAACGCCCGGCGCACATGGCCGCCGAGATCGCCTTCCATCAAGCGGCCAACCATAATCAGGTGGATTCCGGTGCCCGAAACCACGCCCAATTGACCTTGCATGGAGACCGCCTGGGCCAGCCGCCAATCTGAGATGGCCACGCCCATGCCTCCTTGGATAATTTCTACCAGTTTCATAAGTTTGTGGCACGGATGTGCCAGCCTCCTTTGGGAATTTTGTGTGGTAAACATAAACCAACGATCTTCAGTCTCACCAACTGAAGATCGTTGCATTTTACTCGATCTGGTTCTTTTTCGGTGAAAATTGTGGGGGCTTGTCTAAACCAGTGAATGGTTTACTTGAGATGCTTTTTGTACTCCGGCAGCACCAGCCAACTGAGCAAACTGCTCACCCAGCGTGCCGCGGGATGCAGATTCATTTGCGGTTGGGGAATAGCCGGCTGGGGCGGCGTGGCCGGGATTTCAACCTCGGCGAGAGCGAAGGCATCCCCCGCGGGGGGTTTCGCTAAAACTTGTCCATCGCGGCCCGCAATTTGGGTGTGCTCGTTGTATCCCGCCGTAATTGTGGCCTGATCGGCCTGCCCAATCAATTTCCACAACCGCGGCACCGACATCACCGTGGCCCCAAAAGAGACCCTGGCGCGCGGCACCGGGGAGGCAAACTCTCCGTAAGGCATGGCGTTGAGCATGGGCACGCCCAGCCAGGCTGTTTGCTCGCGCAAATTTTCAGCGAAAACCAAATCCACGCTCCCTTGCATGGCGCGTGCCACAGCCCCGGTTTCCTCTGAAGCGACCTCGCGCCCCTCGGGGAAATGAATTTTCATATGGTTGATCTTCGGTGGGCAGGAACTCACCAGCAGCAGTTGAATCTTCCCAGCATAAGCCGCAAATAAATCCGGGTAGGCCACATCGTAGCAAATCAACATCCCGATTTTTCCCAAAGCAGTCTCAGCAATCAGCGGCCCCTTGCCGGGGCAAAAATAGGCTCGCTCCCAGCCCCAGGGATGGGTTTTGTCGTACTCCCAGGTTTGGCCATCGGGGGCAGCCAGCAGTAAGGTATTGAACACATCCTCCCCCTTGCGCAGCAAAAACGAGCCTGCCAGGTGAATCCCCAATTCCGCCGCCAGCCCGGTCAGCCAGCCATAAGTTCTTCCCGCACGAGTTTCGACCAGATCATAATTGGCCGGGGTGTAACCGTACCCGGTGTTGAACAACTCCGGCAGCACCACTAACTTTGCCCCCGCCTCCGCCGCCGAACGCACCAGCCCTTCCGCTTTGACAAGGTTGGCCTCCACTTCTCCATAGGCGCTGCGCATTTGCACCGCTGCGAG
>DOTA01000206.1 GCA_003513015.1 Chloroflexota bacterium | reverse complement strand
GTTGATTTGTAAGTGATGATCTCAATAACCTGTGACCCTGAGGCGCAGCCGATGCCTGAACTTGCGCTGCAAGTGCAGGTGATGGTCTAGCGCAGCGTGTAACCCGGATTTTACGCTGCGCTGGATGCCTCGGTTTTCAATCTCAGCATAACTTTTACGCCTCGCAGTGTTACATGCGATTGCCCTACATCATCACTTACTTTATAGCCACCACCCATTTTCCACTGAAAAACGAAACGCGAAGTTGCCAAGCAGCATAAGTCGTCAGGTTTCAAGAGCACAGTCACTTTATCTTTGCGGCTCTTTACCTTTGCGTTAAACTGATCTGCTATAATCGAACTCATGACAACGGATGATCTGCTCCCCCGTTTGGAACTGGCCCTGGAAGCCCGCGCAACCCTAATAGGGAAAGATCGCCGTGCGGCCCTGCGGTTGTTCGCCGGATTTTACGAGGGCGGCCCTTGCAAAGGCTGTCCGGAATTGGTCGCCGACCTGTACGCCCGCACGCTGGTGCTTTTCGATTACAGTTCCTCGCCCCAAGATGGCGCTCATAACCTGAAAATCGCTCAAGATTTTTACCTGGCACAACTCCCTGGGATCGAGTGCGTGGTGCAGAAAAGCCGCAACGCTTCCGATTCGGCTGCCCGGCGGGGATTAATCACTTTTGGGGAATCCCATGCTGAGCAAATCACAGAGAACGGCGTGAACTACGCCCTCGACCTGCTGCTGAATCAGGATGCCAGTTTCTATTTGGATACGCGTAACCTGCGTGACTGGCTGCATCAAAATGCCGCGGGCTGGCAGGTGCTGAATACTTTTGCTTATACCGGCAGCCTGGGGGTGGCTGCGCTGGCCGGAGGTGCGGCGCGTGTCCACCAAACCGACCGCAATCCCAAGTTTTTGGCGTTAGCGCGCCAATCGGCGATGCTGAACCGGCTGGATTTGGGGAAGATGAAGCTGCGCGCTGCGGATTTTTTCAGCGAGGTGGGGCGGCTCAAACGCGAGGAAGCGCGCTTTGATTGTGTGATTCTGGATCCCCCGTTTTTCTCGAACACCGCCAAGGGCACGGTCGATCTGGTCAACGAGAGCACCCGGCTGATTAACAAAGTGCGCCCGCTGGTCAAAGATGGCGGCTGGTTGGTGGCGATCAACAATGCCTTGTTTCTGAGCGGGCAAGATTACTTGCAAAGCCTGGAAGCGCTCTGCGGGGAGGGTTATCTCTCCCTCGAGCAGATCATCCCCATCCCGGAGGAGATGACCGGGTTCCCGGAAACCCGCGTGGACCCACCCCCCAGCGCCCCGGCTCCTTTCAATCACCCCACCAAAATTGCGCTTTTGCGGGTTAGCACGAAAAATTGATTAGGCGAGGTTGACATTCTGTTACCCTATCACCAACGCAACCAACTCCCCCATTGAGCGGATCACGGCGCACTCGGCCTCGGGGAAGGTGCCATTGGGGTCGAACAGCACCGGCTGCAAACCGGCCTTATGAGCGCCAATGATGTCGGCGTAGTAGTTGTCGCCCACATAGATGGTGCAAGCGGGTGCGGTGCCGCATAATTCCAGGGCGCGGTCAAAAATGCGGGGGTCGGGTTTCCAGGCTTCTACTTCGGCGGCCACGTAGGCGAAATCGAAATATTGTAGCAAGCCCAGTGCTTCGCACTCCGCCTGGCAGGCGCGCGAGCGGTTGGAGACTAACCCCAGGGTGAAACCGGAATCTTTGAGGGTTTGCAGCGTCTCAGGGACCTGGGGGCCGAGGCGGTTTTCGGGGTTGAAATCCGCTTCCATTTGTTGGTGCAACCGGGGGGCCAGATCTGTGGCGCGGTCTGTGGGAACGGCTAAAGCTAAAAGGTAACGGTACATGTAATAGGTCCAAAATTCCGCATTGGTCTCCCCAAATCTCCGAATATCTTCAGCCAGTTCGGGCGATTGCGCCCAATAATAGTGCGCCCAACGCGTCCCCAAAAGCTGCAAATCTGAAGGCACGTTGGCCCCCAGTTGGTTGGCCAGGCGGAATTGGGTATCATCCGACGAGGGAATGTTGTGGCGCAGGGTGCCGTCGAGATCGAAGATCACGGTTTCTACGGGCAGTGAGAGCATTCAGCCTCCGATGTAAGACATTTCGATTTTGGGTTGCTGGCTGGTAGCCGCCGAACGGATTTCGGAATATCGATCCTCGCGTAATTGCCAGAGGGTTTGCAGGTGCTCCCGGATTTGATCGTCGCTAAAATCCAGCCGCAGCATGGCCCGCAGATCGTGCCCGTTGGTGGCGAACAGGCAGGTATAGAGCTGGCCGGTGGCTGAAAGGCGCGCCCGCGTGCAACTGCCGCAAAAGGGTTGCGTGACGGAAGCGATCACCCCGATTTCACCCGCACCATCCCGATAGCGCCAGCGGTTGGCGACTTCGCCATGATAATTGGGCTTAGCCGGTTCCAGCGGGAACTCGGCCCCGATGGCGGCCACAATCTCTTGGGCCGAAACGACCTCATCCAGCCGCCAGCCGTTGGAGTTGCCCACATCCATATATTCGATGAAGCGCACAATATGCCCCGTGCCACGGAAGTGCCGGGCCAGTTCAACCACTTGTTGATCGTTCATGCCACGCTTGACCACCATATTGAATTTGAGCGGCCCAAAACCAGCGGCTTCGGCGGCGGCGATCCCTTGCAAAACTTTTTCGAGGGGTGAGTTGACATCATTCATTTGACGATAGACGGTATCGTCGAGGGCGTCGAGGCTGATGGTCAGGCGGTCCAGCCCAGATTTTTTGAGGGCTTCCGCTTTTTGGGCCAGCAGCGACCCATTGGTGGTCATCGCCAATTCCAGGCCCGGAATTTGTTTCAACATCCCCACGAGTACTTCAATCCCATGACGGATGAGCGGTTCACCACCCGTCAGGCGGATTTTACGCACGCCAAACGCTGCGAAGTTGCTTGCCAAACGGGTGATCTCCTCGAAAGTCAGCAGTTCCGCCTTGGGGAGAAAGTGGTGACCGCTGCCGAAGATTTCTTTGGGCATGCAATATGGGCAGCGGTAGTTGCACAGGTCAGTGACAGAAATGCGCAGGTCGCGCAGGGGACGGTTAAAGGTGTCGGTAAGAGTCATAAGAGTGGGAAGTGCATCGCTAATGGTTAGTGATTGGGGTGAGATTATACCCTTCCCGTTCACAAATTGCGCTTTTTTAGCNNTTTCAATCAGTTACGGCTTCTCGCAGCAAATCTTCCAGGTAAACACCCTCATCCATGATGCGCGCCTGCCAGTCGGGCATTAAGCGGTCAAGGAGAAAGGCTTGCAGCATCCCGGTGTAGTAGAAGCGCACATCTCCCTCTACATTGGCCTGGTGCCTGGTTTGAGAGATTTCCTGATCCCAGTGGGAATCGAAGGTCTCGTAATCCTTGAAATCGGGGTCTGACCCCATTTCGGGGAGCGCTACATAGCCATGATTTTGTGCGGCAAGCTGCCAATTGCGCAGTTCGGCAAATTTGGCCAACCCTTCGAGCCATTCGATCTGGGTTTCGTAAGCGATCAGATCCGCATCCAGGCCAAAATCGGCGCGGCGCTGCTGGCGCGCGGCCAAAAATTGGCGTACCCGTTCAAGCGTATCCCCCTCACTCAAAGTCTGTTCAGCCTTAATCAACAACTCGATTTCGTTTTTCCAGGCCGCGCGCATTTCAGCATCCCGTGCCCAATAACGCGCCTCCTGAGCGTAACTCGCATTGGCTGCCTCGAATTTATCGGGGGCCATTTCAGCCTCCACCACATGTAGATATTCGTGCGGCACAGCCGAAATTTGAAATTCACTGGGCAGGATGAAGATCCGGTAGGGGAAGATTTCGACAATTCCTGGGGGCATATTCTCTTTTATGGCTGAAATCAAGCTCATATCCAGGGTATATTTGGTGGAAATGCTTGCGGCCCATTGATGGCCCACTTGCACCGCAAAATTCTGCGGATCATCCGCCGGGCGGCGGTAATAAGCCATTTCAGCGAAGGTATCCTCCGGCACCGGCTCCCAGCCCGCGGGCGGGTTGTTGATTCCGAAAAGAAACTCGTAATCCTTATTCCAGATCACCAGGGGGGCTTCCAAGGCTGCGTAGCCCGGCCAGATTTCATCCCCCAGTTCGGACTTCAGGTGCAGCGCCTCCGCCAGCCGGATTTTGTCGAGCGCGTCCATGCGGTCAGTGATTTGAGGGCCGCTGGGTAAATTTTGGTTGCTGTTATAGCCGATTAGGGCCATCACCCCGCCCGAAATCAGCATGCCGGCCAAAATGACCAGGATATAAAGCACGAAGCGCCGGCCGCGCGTTTGAAACATAAAATTCATGGAAGCATCCTTTGAAAATTTCTTTCTTTTGTTTTACCACAAATTCCCCGCTTCCTCTGCAACCTTTTGCTGCGCTCTGCGTATACCAACTTAGAAACAATCCAACGGATTTACTGGCTCAAAGTTGACGATAAAATTTATAACCAAAAAGGAGAAATATCATGGGTTGTCTTGAATCCATATTCGGGCTAATATTCGGGTTTATCGGGCTGGTGTTGGGCTTGGTCGGCGCGGTCATCGCGATTGTCCTTGTCATTGTGCTGGCTGTTGTGGGGCTGGTGGTCGCCCTGGTAGTTGGCTTGGTGCTGGGGATTTTATTCATTGCCCTGCTGCCCCTGCTTCTGCCTATCCTGCTATTGATCTGGATTTTCTAGCCTAAAATAGCAATACACCCGGCCGGTATCTACAGATACCGGCCTTTTTTATGGTTTTATAATACCCACGGTTGAAAATTGCGCTTCCCGCCTTCTAAAAAAGCGCAATTTTCAACCGAGCGCGGTATACCGGCGCGCAGAAGGGTTGCCTGTTCGGGGGTATCTGAATTTTGCATTAAGCGAATTAATGCCCGGTGCATCCGATATTTCACGCTTGGTCAATCCATTAGAAATTAATGAATTTGTGCTGTATACTAATCGACAATTACAAAATCAATATCTGGGAGCATTGACCTGTTGATGAAATCAACCTCTACCGCGACTTTTAAATTTTCTGCATGGGATTGGCTTTTGGCGATTGTTTTGGGTGTGGCAAGTCTGGCCCTTTACATACGCACCCTTGCTCCGGGGGTATTGCCCGGGGATAGCGGCGAATTTCAGGTTTTAGCTTATCAGTTCGGGATTGCTCACTGCCCGGGGTATCCGATCTATTTATTGTTGGCCAAGTTATTTACGTTTTTACCTTTGGGCGAAATCGCTTATCGCGTCAACCTGTTTTCAGCTTTTATGGCCGCGGTGACAATCTCAGGTGTTTATCTGGCAGCCCGTTTGCTAGCGGTAAGTCGTTGGGCGGCTTTGTTCAGCTCACTGATACTAGCCGTTTCTTACACCTTGTGGTCTCAAGCCGTGATTGCCGAAGTTTATACAACCGGGGCCGCCTTTGTGGTTTTTATTTTAATTTGCGTTTTGGGATGGCAAAAAACCGGAAAATCCAGCTTGTTATTCATAGCTGGCCTATTGGGCGGCCTGGCACTGGGTGTTCACACCACGGTGGCCGTGCTGGCCCCCGGGATTTTTGTTTTTCTCTGGTTGAATCGCAAAAGCCATTCGAATTTTTGGTGGCCTGCTTTCGGTGGGGCGCTATTGGGGATTTTTCTCTGGCTGATGGTGTTTATTTGGATTGATTGGTATTACCCGCCAGCCAATATTTTTAACGGCGCTTATGAAACCGCCCGGTCGGCCTGGGATTTAAGCCAGGAAGATATCCAAAACCCGTGGGTGCGCATCTGGTTTCTCGCCAGCGCTCAACAGTGGCGCAGCGCTTTGCATTTTGATCTGGGGCGTATGTTGGGCGAATTAGTCAATTATCTTCAGCAGTTGCCGCGTGAGTTATCGGTTCCGGGAATCTTTTTGAGTATTGTGGGGTGGGTCTCCTTAGCCAGAAAACGAAAAGATGTGGCCGCGCTTTTGGGGATTTCACTCATCACCCATTGGTTGATTAGCTTTAATTATCAGATCGGGGATATCTACGTTTTTTATATTACGGGGTACCTCCTCCTGGGGTTAGTAGCAGCCGTGGGCCTGGATGTTTTTAGCCAATGGGTGCAAAAGATCAGTCCTAAGTGGGGGCCTGCCGTGGTAGCGGGTGCCTCCATACTCATCATCCTATTTTCAATGAAGAGCTTGCTGATGCCGCGGTGGGCATCTGTTCAGCGTGGGGAAGTGCCCTTTATCGGTGATGAGAATTATTTACTCTGGGAAGACCCCGCAGATATGGCCCGCGTGGCCTCGCACACCGTGGAGCAGATGAAACCCAATGCCATCGTTTTTGTGGATTGGAGCTGGCTGTACATCTATTATTATGTGGCCCATATTGAACAAGGGCGGATGGATTTGCGCTTTATTGAACCCAGCCCCAGAGCGGATAAGCCCGGTTTGCCGCATTCAGTGCTCGAGTTCATTGAACAAAATATTGACTCGCGCCCGATCTATTTTGCTTCCCCGTTTGCGGAAGTGGAAGCTGCGGGTTTCGATTTTCAGCGCGCCGAAATCTGGTATACAACTTTTTATCGGGTTGTGCGGCCCTGATGGTGGAAACACCCCTTCAAAATGAGGACAAGATGACTCTTGTCCTCATTTTGATTCATCGCTACAATCAACGGTGAACAATCTTTCGGAGAATCGCATGATCCCATCCAAATTTGGTCAATTTATTAAGCAGGATGAAAGGTTTTTCCAGACCCTGCAACAACTCCAACAGTCGACGCTTGAAATTCTAATTCAGGTGAGCTTACTCTTTTTCCTGGTCTGGTACCTGATTGCCAATTTTCTGGGCGAAAGTGTCAACCTGCCGCAGCTTTCGGTTAGCTTGATCCCCGCGGTGCTGGGTTCCTGGTGGGCCTCGCGTCTGCTTGCCAGACGCTTAGGGGTAGCCCTGACGATCTGGATGGCCGGGTTGATTGTGTTGATGGGCTTATCGGGCTATTTCTTCCAGCGGCCAGATCTACTCCTGTTTTTGCTGCCGTTACCCATGATTGGTGCGCTCATTATTGAATGGTGGTATGGGGCTTTAGTGATCGCGGTGCTGATGGCTGAAACTTGGCTATTAGGCAATGCTCTCCCGCCGGGGAGTTCATCCACGGTTTATTTGCAGGTCATCTTGTTGGGAGGTGGAATTGGGGTTACTGCCGGTTGGGCGGTATCGCGTTCTTTGCTGGTTGCCAGTAGTTGGGCTATGGAGGGCTATCATAAAGCCCAAACCGAAATGGAAGAAGCCCGCAAGAACCGGCTGGAATTGAAACAAACCCAGGATGAATTGTTGCACGCCAATACCGAGTTATCCCGGCTCACCGAAAGGCTCAAGATTTTATATCAGGTTGCGGAAGAAGCTCGGCAGGTCAAAGAGCAATTTGTGGCGAATGTCAGCCACGAATTGCGCACCCCGTTGAATATGATCATCAGTTTTAGCGAGATGATCATGAATTCTCCGCGCTCTTATGGGGTCGATTTGCCGCCCGATTTAATGGCCGATATCGCGGCGATCCAACGAAATAGCCGACATCTCTCTAAATTGGTGAATGATGTGCTTTCCCTCAGCCAGATTGAAGCTGGACGTATGGGGTTAACGCGTGCCTGGGCCTCATTGACGGAGATTGTTGATGAGGCAGTTACCGCAGTGGGCGCCTTGTATAAATCGAAAAAATTGTATCTGGAGACGGATTTGCCCCAGGATTTACCAGATGTTTTTTGTGACAGCACGCGCGTCCGGCAGGTGGTACTCAATTTACTTAGTAATGCCGGTCGTTTTACTGAAAAGGGTGGTGTTTCCATCAAAGCCACGCAAGATGCAGAATTTATCATTATCAGCGTGGCCGATACTGGCCCTGGGATTTCAGCGGATCATCAGGATAAAGTTTTTCAACCCTTTCAGCAATTAGATGGGCTGGTTCAACGCCGCTATGGTGGCAGCGGATTAGGATTAAGCATCAGCAAAAATTTTGTCGAATTACATGGTGGCAAAATGTGGTTCGAAAGCGAAGATGGAGTTGGAACTACTTTCTATTTTAGTTTGCCCATCATCGAACCTGTAAAAATGGATTATTCTTCGGGTGGGGCAAAACGCTGGTTCAACCCGTATCAGAGTTACGAAGTCAGAGGCCCACGCTTCGCTGAACATCCTGCTGTAGTGCCTCGTTATGTGGTCTTAGAAGATAGTGAGGTGTTGACCCAATTAATTGAGCGATTCATAACCCAGGTGGAGGTGTGCCGCGTCCGCAAAGTTGAAGATGCTATCGCTGAATTGGATCGCTCTCCTGCCCAGGCCTTGCTAATCAACGAGGCGGCCATCACCTCAAATGACGATTTAACCAAAAAAATCTCCGATCTTCCTTATGGTACGCCTGTGATCTCTTGCTGGTTGGCCAGCGATGATGATGTAGCCCACCGATTGGGTGCGACGCGTTATCTGGTCAAACCGATTGACCGCGAGCGTCTGCTGCGCACAATTGCTGAGATGGGCGATGAGATTCAAACCATCCTGATCGTGGACGATCACCCGGAAGCGTTGCAATTATTCGCCCGGATGCTGCACAACAGTGACAAAAATTATCGCGTTTTGCAGGCGAATAACGCCAGACGAGCACTCGATTTGTTGAATACCCGCAAACCGGATTTGCTATTATTGGATTTAATTATGCCGGAAATGGATGGCTTCCAATTGCTCCAGGAGAAGCGTGTGAATCCCGGGATCAAGGATATCCCCACGATTATTATCTCTTCTCAAGATCCTTCTGGCGAGCCGGTGGTCACCGATGCCATCCGCGTCAGGCGCAGTGATGGGTTATCGGTGCGCGAACTGCTTACTTGTATTCAGGCTTTTAGTGAAATTCTGATGCCTTCAGCTCAACCAGTTGATCAAGAATAGACAGGAACTCATAGCGGCTAAAAGGTTTTTTCAGGAAGGCCACCGCACCCAGGGAGTGCGCCAGTTCCTCTTGGGGCAAAACCGTACAAATGATCACCGGGATGTCACTGGTATCCGGATTTTCATTAATTCGCCCTAGAATTTTCCAACCGTCAATTTCCGGTATCATGACATCCAGAAAGATCGCCTTCGGGTTATATTGTTTTGCCAGCATAAATATCTGTGATGGATTTTTTGTTGTGATCATGTGGTAGCGGCTATCTTGCGCATACCGCTGCATGATCTGTAAAACATCGGGGTTATCATCAAGGGCTAAGATCGGAATTTGATTTACAAAAGGGAGTGAAAGCAAGACAAAGAAAAGGTTGGGCTTTTCAACAAACCGGATGGTTCCATTGCTCAAATTAGCCAGTTTCTTGGCGATGACATACTTTCGCTCAACAACATCATTTTTTTTGTTTGGAATGGTATCAGCTATGCGTTTCCCCTCAATTTTAATGGTTACTTCACCAGTTTGCATACTTGCCTGCAAACTAACCTGCCCATCTGGTGAAGTGGTGATGGCAATACTGAGCAAGCTGAGCATCATCTGATCAAAAGCCATCGAGTGAACGATCAAGTGGGGCAAATCAGACTGTAAATCGCTCTTAATTTCAACTTGATATTCAGAGGCCAGAGATCGGATCATATTTAAGGCATTAGGAATATGAACATATAAATCTAAGGGAGTTTCAACCAGAGTTTCCTCCAACCATTCAAATTCATCCAGGGGATCATATTCAACTTCTTCAATCACATCAGGATCATCACAGAAGATCGTATATAACCCGTAATCCTGGCATAATGATTCCGCCAGCACCTCCAGGGCGGCCCGTTGCTCGCGCCGCAGATGCCGGGCACTCATCCCGAGTTGATTGGCTACTGCTTGCTGACTTAACCTTTGAACGTAGGGATAATAGAGGGCATCATATATGCGCCAGGCTCTTTCCTGGTCGAACAAGTTGGCGCTCGGCTTTAAAGATTCGATATTTTCAATGAGAATGTTGCGAAGCACTGTTGAAGCATCAAAACGGTTTTCAATCCCAAATGCCGATAATAGATGGGTTTGGCGCAGATATTCCGCATCATAAAGATGCACCAATGCACCCTTTAAGTATTCCAAAAATTGTGTACGAGTAATTTTATCCACTGCATGTCCTATTTTCGACCGCATTCTGACCGATAGCGATTGAAGTTTGATCTATTATAGTATAAGAACAAGGATGAATAATCCCTTTGTTTTTGTTGTTCGTCAGTTGATCTCGCGAAACGTTGAAAAAAAACCGTGCCAAAATCACTGGAATTAACCGACAGAAAACAGGGTTGAATGGCTAGCTAGCTAGCCATTCAACCCTGTTTTTTTAATGGTAAAGGAGGTGTCTTGAGCTTATATATAAAAAAATAAGAAATTCTTGTTTGTGATATTAAATCCTTCAAAATCCAGACTATAAGTAATCATAAAAAAGGAGCGATGAGATGAAGAAACTCAATCGTCGAGATTTTCTCAAAATGGGAGCGGTAGCTTCTGCCTCCGCAGTATTGGCTGGTTGTGCCTCCCGGCCCGAAGAAACAATGGCCCCTGAAACTGGTGGCACAGAGCAAGAACCTGCTGTTGAGGAAGCTCCCCAAACCGGAGATGGTGTGGTTGTGACCTATTGGTACTCTTGGGGTAACCTGGACCCCGCGATGGATGCCATCATGGCCACCGATGAATACAAGACTGCTATGAAAGGCAATACCCTGGAATATAAGGGGGCCGTTCAAAGCGAAGCTCTCCTAACCGCTGTAGCCGCAGGCACGCCCCCCGATGGTGGCTCGAACTTCGACTACCCCAACCTGTGGAGCCGTGGTGCTGTGCTAGAAGTGACTGATTTGGTCGGCACCAGCGCTGTCGTTAAAAAAGATGATATCGCAGCCGGTCTTTGGGATGGTTCTTTCTATGATGGCAAGATGATCGGTGTTCCAGGCATCGAAGGTTTCAACTGGTGGGGCATGAACATCAATGCCAAAGCCGCCGAAGAAGCCGGCCTGGACCCGAATAATATCCCGCTGACCTGGGAAGGTCTGCTCGAATGGCACGAAGCCCTCACCAAGTTTGATGATGCGGGCAACCTGCTGCAATTTGGTCTTGATCCCTGGGATGCCATGGCCAGTGAACCCGATTTCGCGGCCACTTCCTGGGGCTTCAAGTGGTGGGATGAAGCTACCAAAACCTTCGACCTCAACAACCCCTTGATGGCCGAATCCTATGATGTCATGGGACAATTCATCCGCATGGTTGGCCCCGATAAATTCGCCGGTATGCGTCAGGTAGAAGGCAACGGAACCTGGGGCGCGGCTTACAATGCTGGCGTGCAAACCATGATTATGGAAGGCTACTGGCATCCGGGTGAAACCCAAATCCAGCAACCCGACATTGCCCAATATAACCGCTCCACCTGGGCACCGGTTCCTGAAAGCCGCAAGGGCGCGAAGATCATGGCCACCGGCCCGCACTTTGTGCAGTTGTTCAAGGATGGCGCGCATCCCAATGAAATGTTCCTGTTTGCCGAGCACCTGCTCTCTGGTGCGGCGATGGACATCATCCTCAAGGAAGTTGGGTGGATCTTCGGCCGCCTCTCCTGGTTGGCCACGGTAGATAAGGATACCTATCCCGGTTTGCGTTTCTACATTGAAGCCACCGAGCAGGTGACTGACTGGATCGTGGGTCGCCGCTGCCCCATCCACTGGTACGTCAACGACCAATCAACTGAACTGCGTGAGAAAGTCTATCGCGATGAGATGACCTCCAAGGAGGCCGTTGAAGAGTTGCAAGCGCGCGCGCTGGCTGAATGGGACGCGCAAGGCTTGGGCGAGTAATTGGTACTTGTAATTCGAAGACCTGGTAGGTTTCTAAAACCTGCCAGGTCTGACTACATCCTGGGCAAGATGGCTTGTCTGTGAGGAGAAGTTTATGACCACAGCCGGCATTAAATTACGAAAATTATCCAGAAGCGAAAGCAAAGGGCTGTTATGGGGTTTGTTTTTTATCTCTCCCTGGCTGCTTGGTTTTCTGGGTTTTACACTCTACCCACTGATCGCCTCGGGTTACTATAGCCTGACACGCTACGATTTGATTCGAGAACCCGTCTTTCTGGGATTTAAAAATTACATTAATTTATTCACAAATGATCCCCATTTTTGGAACGTGATGTACAACACCCTCTTCTATGTGGGTTTCAGCGTTCCCTTGGGGATTGGAGCCGCCTTTTTGATTGCAACCCTCTTGAATTCCAAGATCGTTGGGCGTTCCTTCTTTCGGGGAATTATCTATATTCCCTCCATTGTCCCTGCAGTTTGTTCTGCCATGGTCTGGCTTTTCTTATTGAACATTCAATATGGGGCCATCAATGCCATCATCACCAGTTTAGGATTTCAGGCTATTCCCTTTTTATCAAATCCGACTTTGGCCAAACCCTCGCTGGTCGTGGTGTCGATGTGGACTCAAGGCGCCGCAGTGGTGATCTTTTTGGCCGCTTTGCAGGATGTGCCCCGCTCGTTGTATGAAGCGGCCACCGTGGATGGCGCCAATGCCTGGCAGAAATTCCGCAATGTCACCATCCCCATGACAACGCCCGTGATTTTGTTCAACCTGATTATGGGTTTTATTGGGGCTTTTCAGGAATTTACTGTGCCCTGGTTGCTGACTCAAGGGGGGCCGATGAACTCAACAGAGTTCTTCGCAATTCACCTGTATCGCAATGCCTTTATTTACCTTCGTATGGGCAAAGCCTCGGCGTTGGCCTGGATTATGTTTTCCATCATTGTGGTTTTTACGCTGATTTTGTTTCGAACGTCTGCTCGTTGGGTGTATTATGGAGGTGAAGAATGAGCACCAAAACGTTAACCGCTACCACCGACGTCATCACATTTCGCAAGCAAAGCCCGTTTAAGCGGGCGGGCAGCGAATTGCTAAAATATTCGGCGCTGTTTTTCATCACCTTTATCTTTGCCTTCCCGTTGTTTTGGATGGTCACATCGGCTCTCAAGAGCGATCCCCAGATATATACCCTGCCACCCATTTGGATTCCGATCCCGGCGCATTTCTATAATTTTATGGATGGTTGGACCCGCCTGGATTTCACCACCATGGCGATCAATTCGGTCTTTCGCTATACGATCCCGGTTGTGTTGGGGACAGTGCTCTCCTCCACCTTTGTGGCTTATGGGTTTGCCAAAGTTAAATGGCCGGGGCGTGATGCTGTCTTCTTCATCTGTATGTTGACCATGATGCTGCCCTGGCAGGTGACGATGGTGCCGCTGTTCATCACCTTCAAAAATTTGGGCTGGATCAACTCTTACCGGCCTTTGGTGGTGCCCTCGTTTTTCGGCAGTGCCTACTTTATCTTTTTGCTGCGGCAGTTTTTCAAGAGTATCCCCGAAGAACTTTCGGATGCCGCCCGCATTGATGGTGCCAGCGAACTTGGAATTCTCATTCGTATTATTCTCCCGCTGGCGAGACCCGCACTGGCGGTGGTGGCCCTCTTTACCTTCATCTGGAGTTGGAACAACTACCTCGGCCCGCTAATCTATATTAATCAGGATCACCTCTTCCCCCTGGCATTGGGCATCCAGCGTCTCAATCGCATCGCCACCAGCATGGGAACCTCCGGAAATGCTTATCCCCATCTGATGGCCGTCAGCACCATCATCGCTCTGCCGATCATTATCGCTTTCTTCCTGGCACAGCGCACCTTTATCGAAGGTATTTCTCTCACAGGGATCAAAGGGTAGTAACATACCCGTACCCTTGAATAAATTAATGTGTGCAACGGGGTTTTTCCTGCTGCACACATTTTTACAACAACACAGGAGTAAATCATGGATGAAAATTTAAAACCCGTTTATGAAGCGATCTTAGAAGGCGATATGGGCGGCGCTAAAAACGGCGTTCAGGCCGCGCTGGCTGCTGATGTGCCCGCCGCTGATCTTTTGCATAAAGCGCTGATCCCCGCGATGGGTGAAGTTGGTCGCTTGTTCGAAGATGGCGAATATTTTGTGCCCGAAATGTTGATCGCGGCCCGCGCCATGAAAGCCGGTTTGGAGATTTTGAAACCCTTGCTGGTTGATTCCGGCGTGGAGCCAGTCGGGAAAGTTGCGATTGGTACCGTTAAAGGAGATTTGCACGACATTGGGAAGAATCTGGTTGCCATGATGATGGAAGGTGCCGGGTTCGAGATCATGGATTTAGGAACCGATGTCTCTCCTGAAAAATTTGTCGAAGCCGCCCAAAACGGAGCCGATATCATCGGCCTTTCCGCTTTGCTAACCACCACCATGCCCAGCATGGAAACCACGGTCAAAGCCATTGTGGAGGCTGGCCTGCGCGATCAGGTCAAGATCATCATTGGTGGTGCGCCCGTCACGGTTGAATACGCTCAAAGAATTGGCGCCGATGGCTACGCCTCCGATGCCTCCCAAGCTGCCTCCCTTGCCAAAGGTTTCATGGCTTAGGTGATCTATGCCCATCGATTTCAGCCCTGAGCGCTGGCAAAAAATTAAAGATACTTACAGTGCCTGGTGGAGTGGCGAACTCGACCGCCCAATCATCCCAGTGATTGTGCCGGGGCGCGCTCTCGACCGACCCGAACCTCCCGCACCGCTGCTCTCCCAGGTCACCTGCGCCGATTTCTCCTGGTCACCGGAGCAACTCGTAGACCGCATCGATTATGAGTATTCGCGCTACACATTATTGGGAGATGCCTATCCCTGGTTTAACTTAGATTGCTTTGGCCCAGGTGTGGTTGCCGCCATGATGGGGGCCAAACTCGATAACTCGTCCGGTCGAGTGTGGTTCTGGCCGCCGGATGATCGCCCAATTCAAGATATCCACTTGATTTTAGAACCCGATAATATCTGGCTCCAGCGCATCAAGAATTTCTGCGCCGCGGCCATGGAGCGCTGGCAAGGTCAGGTGTTGGTCAGCATGACTGATTTGGGCGGCAACCTGGATATCCCCGCCTCCTTTCGCACCACCGAAAAACTGCTTATGGATTTGATCGATTACCCCGAAGAAGTCGAGCGCCTCACCTGGGAAGCCCACGAATGCTGGCACAAAGCGTATGCCGCCATCAACGAAGTGCTTCAGCCGGTCAACCCTGGCTATTCAGATTGGTCCGGGATCTACAGCGATCAACCATCCTATATGCTGCAATGCGATTTCTCGTACATGATCAGTCCCAAGATGTTCGGCCGTTTTGTGCTGCCGGAATTACAGGCCACCTGCAAACGTCTGCCGCGCACCTTTTACCATCTGGATGGCATCGGCCAAATCCCGCATCTCGATCAAATCCTCAGCATCCCCGAGTTAGACGGTGTGCAGTGGATTCACGGCGACGGCAAGCCCGATTGCGCTCACTGGCCTGAAATCTATCAGAAAATCCATGCCGCCGGGAAACGTATTCAGCTTCATACGGGTGACTTCAACGCCATTGACGCTGTCACCGAACAGATTGGCACCGCCAATGGCATTCAATATCAAATGATTTACGCCTCCCCGGAGCGTGAACCCGAAATCCGCGCCAAACTCGCATCTTACGGGATTTACAATTAGAACCGCGGAGATCGCAAAAGGCGCAGAGTAATAAAAAATTAAATCTCTGCGTTCTCAGCGCATTCAGCGGTGGAAAAAATTATGAACATACACGAACGCTTAGAAGCCTTCTGGGCTGGGGAACGCCCCGACGTGATCCCCTTTACCATCTATCAAAACGAATGGCGGCACACCCAGCAGGATGCCGCCTGGCAATCGCTCTACGAAAAAGGGCTGGGAGTCACCTGGCACTTACCCACCGCCTGGGAAGTCTGGTCTAAGGATGTAGAACAGCGCGACGAAACCATCACCCAAAACGGGAAAAAGTTAACCAAGCGCATCATCTCCACCCCAGTTGGCGAAATCTACGAACTCTACGAAGATGATTGGCGGCAGAAGTTCTACTTAGAAACCGCCCAAGATTATGCCGTGATGACCTACCTTGCCAAAAACCTGGAGGTTATCCCCACCTATGAAAAATACCATGAAATGGAGCAAATGATCGCTCCCTACGGAGTGGGGATGCCCTTTACCGGGCGCACCCCCAATCAGGTAATCTTGGTGGATTTCGTCGGCCTGGAAAACTACGCTTTCCACCTCTTTGATTTGGAAGCTGAAATGCTCGAACTCTACGAAGCCCTGCTCAACAACTTCCGCAAAAAAGTAGAGATCGTCGCCGAAGGGCCGGGCACCTTTGTCTCGGTACTCGAAAACTTCACCGCCGAAACCCTCGGGCCGCGCCGCTACAAACAGTTGCTCATGCCCGTTTATGAAGAGTGTTTCCCCATTTTGCAGCAGGCGGGCAAAATTGTGGGCACGCACTATGATGGGCAACTGGCCTCCTGCAAAGACCTGATTGCCCAGGCGCCCATCGACCTGATCGAATCGCTCACCCCGCCCCCCGAGGGCGATCTCACCCTNNGAACTCAAAACTGAGGTGCTCAAACGCGTCGAAGAAGGTGCGGTGGATGGCTGCAGACTGGCCTTCGAAGTTTCGGAGCAATACCCCGTTAACTGGGCAGAATCTCTGCATGTGGTGCTCGATGCCCTTGAAGAAACCCGAAATTAGGTAGACAGGTATACAAAGTAAACAGGTATGCACGTAAACGGACAAATCTATTGCCTAATACACCTGTTTCCCGATTTATGGATCTACTTGTCTACCTCTTCACCCATTTACACATTACCCATTTCCCACTAACATTACCGCATGACAAAACATAACCATTTCGAACGCGTCGTCTTTCAACCGCAAACTTACCAGGGCATGCAGCGCGGCATCAACGCCATTGCCAACGCTGTGCGCCCCACCTTAGGCCCGTTGCCGCGCAACGTGGCCATCACAAAAATCAAACCCCACGATCAACTCCCCGAAATGCTCGATAACGCCGGGCTCATTGCTCGCCGGGTGCAGCAAATTGCCGGGCGCGATGAAGATGCCGGGGCCATGTTCATCCGTCAACTGCTCTGGCGGCAGCACGAAAACCTGGGCGATGGCACCGCTACCACGGCCGTACTGTTCCAGGCAGTCTACAACGAAGCCATCCGATTCATCGTGGCTGGCGGCAATGCCATGCTCATTCGCCATCATCTTGAAACCGGGATGCGCCTGATTCTCGATCAGCTCAATGCCCTGACCATCCCAGTGAACGACCGTGCTACGATCACGCAGGTGGCCGAATCGGTCTGCTTTGATCCCGAACTCTCCGAGATTTTGGGTGAGATTTTCGATATTATGGGAACTTATGCCCAAGTGGATATTCGATCGGGACGATCGCGCGACATCACCCGTGAATATGTGGGCGGGACGGTCTTTGAGGGTGGGTTTCACACCCAATTAATGGTCAACGACCCGGAGCGAGTGCGCGCCAGATTGGAAAACCCCGCAGTTTTCCTCAGCGATTTGGAGATCAACAACCCCGAAGAACTTGTCTCTCTGGTGCGGCAGGCCCTCGATGCCGGTCATACTGGGTTGGTAGTGATGGCGCGGGCCTTTTCTGATCCGTGTATTGGCGTTCTAACTTCTGCCAGCCGTAATCCCCAGCGTTTCAACGCTTTGGCGGTCAAAACCCCTGGCACTGGGTTACAGGAACAAACTGCTTTTCTGGAAGATTTAGCGGTACTTACCGGGGGCCGCACCTTCCTGTCAATTTTGGCGGATTCACCCAAAAATGTCCGTCTGGATGATCTGGGGAGCGCCCGCAAAGTTTGGGCCGATAAAGAATTCCTGGGAGTTATCGGCGGGCAAGGCGATCCCATCCAAATCCGTCAGCATGTGGCCGCGCTCAAACGGCGCTACGAAAATATCGATGATGATGACATCCGCAAGCTGACGCTCAAGCGCCTGGGCAAGCTGATGGGCGGTTCGGCTTCCCTGTTTGTGGGCGGCCTGAGCGAGATCGACATTAACGCGAAGAAAGAGATGGCCGAAGCGGCGATTGGGGCGGTGCGCGGTGCGCTGCTGCGGGGCGTGTTGCCTGGCGGTGGCGCGGCCCTGCTGGCCTGCAAACCCGCTCTGGACGAACTGGCCGCCCAAACCACGGATTTAGAGGAGCGCGTGGCTTATCAGGTATTGAGCCGGGCGCTAGAAGAGCCTGCCCGCGCGATCCTTGCCAATGCAGGGTACGACCCCAATGTGTACCTGGCCCGGATTGCCGAGGCTGGCCCCGGTTTTGGCATTGATGTGCGCGCCGGAGAAGTAGTCGACATGGTGCAGGCCGGGATTTTCGACTCAGCGGGTGTGCTGCTGGAAGCAGTGCGCGGCGCAGTATCGAGCGCGGCCCTGGCGCTGACAGTGGATTCGTTGGTACACAAACCGCGCCAAAAGATCGCCAACCGGCCCTGATATGAAACCAGAGATGAATGGGATAAACATAAAAAACGTTCATATCTGTTGAACTCTGGTGAAATTTCCCCTTTTTGTATTTTCTTAGCGTCTTAGCGGCTTTGCGTGAGACAGATTGAATAGCTCATAAAAAACGAGAAAAATTTGAATGAATGACACTAATCAGATAGTTGATCCGGTTTACAATTTTGCAGCCTCGCCCGCATTTGCCAGCGATCAGATCATTTTTGCGGCGCGGGCTTCGGGCTTATACCGTTCGATGGATGGTGGGCAAAGCTGGCAGAACGCCTTTGATTCCCTCCAATCGCAAGAGCCGATCCCGGCCAGTTGGGTGGCAGTTTCACCCAGTTTTGCGCAAGATCAACAGGTGTTCGCGGCGGTCCCGGGCGGTGTGCTGCGTTCTGAGGATGGCGGCCAAACCTGGACGGTGGCGATGCTGGCGACTCCAACACCCTTTATCACAGCGCTGGTGATTTCGCCCAACTATGCCGTAGATCATTTGATTTTGGCTGCCACGATGGAAGATGGCGTTTTCCGCTCCACAGATGGCGGAGCGCATTGGACGGCCTGGAATTTTGGTCTGTTTGATTTGCACATCTACTGTGCGGTCATTTCGCCTGATTTTTCCCGCGATCAAACCGTGTATTTGGGCACCGAAAGCGGCATTTTTCGCAGTTTGAATGGCGGGCTGGGCTGGCGCGAGGTCGATTTTTCGGTTGAGCATGCTCCGGTGCTGAGTTTGGCGCTCTCACCCAATTTTGGGCAGAATAACACTTTGTTCGCGGGCACGGAATCCGCGGGTTTGTTCCGCTCTGGGGATGGCGGTCAAACCTGGGAGAAAGTAATTTCCGCGGAGCAGGTTGGTTCGGTGAGCGCGGTGCTCAACCCCAAATCTGTGGATGTGCTGGTGCTGGGCGATGAAATTATCCTGGTTTCACGGGATGCTGGAAAATTCTGGCAGAATTGGCAGGATCACCTTCAATTTGAAGATCAACTCCTGTGTTTGGCTGCCCCTCAAGGGGTCGAGTCCGGTGCTCCTTTGTGGGTGGGGTTGGCCAATGGTGAGATTATGCAGGTGTGATGAATTTTTACCACGAAGACACCAAGTCACGAAGAGAAAAATAAAAACTTTGTGTCTTCGTGACTTGGTGGCTTTATAAAGGAGTTAAAGCGTGTCTCAAAAAGTTGCGCCAATGACCCATCGAGAGCGTGTGCTGGCAGTGGTGAATCACCAGCCGGTGGATGAGTTTCCCACCGATATTTGGGCGGTCCCCGAAGTTTGGAGGAAGTTAGAGGCCCATTTCGAGACCACAGATCACCTCGAAATCTACGATCACCTGGGGATTGATGGCATTATGGGTATCGGCCCTACCTACATTGGCCCAGAATGCAAAAAAGAAGATGGCTATTACGAAAATGAATGGGGGTTTGGCTATAGCCTGCAACATTATGAAACCGGCGAATACTACGAACAGACGGTTTTTCCGCTGGCCAAGGCTGAAACGATTGATGATTTGAAAGCCTACCGCTGGCCCGACCCGGATTGGTATGATTATTCGTCGCTGAAAGAACAGGCGGCGAAATACCCTGACCGGGCGATCATGAGCGGCTATTATTGCATGTTTTACTATCACAATCAACTGCGTGGCCTGGAAGAATCTTTCATGGATCCGGCCATTCGTCCGGAGTTCACACGTTATCTTCTTCAACGGCTGGAAGAGTTCTTCTACGAATATCACACCCGCGTTTTTGAAGCCGCTGCCGAGGTAATTGACCTCACTCAGGTGACGGACGATTTTGGCTCGCAAAACAGCCTGCTCATTAGCCCGCGCATGTTCGACAATTTCTATCGCGGCCATATTCAAAAAGCCATCGATCTGGCGAAATCCTACAATATCCAGGTTTTTCACCACGATGACGGTGACATCCGCAAGCTGCTGCCGCGCCTGACTGAAATGGGCATCAATGTGCTCAACCCCATCCAGTGGCGCTGCGGCGATTGGGATCTAGACTGGCTCAAAGATGAGTTCGGTACCAATCTTTGTTTTCATGGTGGGATCGACAACCAGCATACCCTGCCGTTTGGCAGCGTGGATGATGTGATTGCCGAAGTCCGGCGCATCAAAAGCACCCTCGGCAAAGATGGCACCGGTCTGATCATCGCCCCTTGCCACAATATCCAGGCCCTCACGCCGATTGAAAATATCATCGCAATGTATCAAACGGCCAAGGAAAGCTGAAACGCAAATACACTGGTATACAGGCACACGCGTAAAAATGCCCATGCTTACCTGACACCTGAAACTTGAAACAAACAAGGAGAACTTCATGAAACCAACTATCCATGACTGGGAAAACCCTCAAATAATAGGGATCAACAAGCTGCCCGCGCACGCCACTGGGATTCCGTATGCTGATGCAGATGCCGCCCTCCGGCGGGATTCCGCCTCCCCCTGGGTGCGCGACTTAAATGGGGCGTGGGACTTCACCCTGGTGGCGAATCCTGACTCCGTTCCGGAGGGCTTCTGGAACCCGGAATTTGACACCGACGCTTGGACTTCGATCCCCGTACCGAGCAACT
>DOTA01000347.1 GCA_003513015.1 Chloroflexota bacterium | reverse complement strand
CCAGCACGCGGCCGCGGGCACGTTCCCCGGCGGCGCGTAAAATCATCTCCAGGCGACGTTCCTGTCCCGCCCGCCACACATACGAAGGCTCGCCCCGCAGGGCGGCTTTTTCCAGATCACGTTCGTTCACGAGAAATTACACTCTTTTTTGAAGCCAAATCCCAGAGAATTATCTACCAGACGGATCCAGCTTGGGATCAAAACATACAACTGATTTTGGGACACTACCATTTTCAGGGAGCCCACGAACGGGAATTTTACCTGATACCGCGCCCAGGCGGAATTCCATTCCACGGTGGATTCCACGAAACGCGCCGCCCCGCGGATTTGCAAACCCTTGATATCGCGCCAGCCCTGGGTTTCCGGGTAAATCGCCGCGGCCACCTGCGGATTTTGGGCAATCTGCTGACTGTGGGCGCTCTTTGTTTCCGAGAAAAAGTACAGGCGCAAATCGTCATCCGCCACAAAATAAACTGGCGCGGCATGCGGCTGACCTTGNNATCCCCACGCGGGCCAGCACACGCCCGACGATGTTATCCACAATTTCGGCAACGCTTTGGGGACGGGCATAAAACGCGGGAACGGGCGGGAAAATTACCGCCCCGGCCTCGGTGGCCTGATCCATTATGCGTAGGTGGCCGCGATGGAGTGGGGCTTCGCGCACGGCCAAAATTAACGGGCGACCTTCTTTGAGCGTGACATCCGCGGCGCGGACGAGTAAATTATCGGCGTAACTGTTGGCAATCGCGGAGAGCGTTTTGATCGAGCAGGGCAGCACGATCATCCCCAAGGTGGTGAAGGAACCGGAGGCCAGCGGCGCACCGATATCGGTGTAGTTGTGGACGACATCCGCCAGGGAGAGCACCTCGTTGAGCGCCCAATCCGTTTCCTCGGCGATGGTGCGCTTAGCCGCGGGCGAAACCACCAAATGGGTTTCGATTTCTTCGATTTGACGGAGGATTTCAAGGGCGCGGATGCCCAAGATCGCCCCGGAAGCACCGCTGATACCTAGCACCAGCCGCCGCTTTGCCGCGGTCTGCGGTCTACCGTCCGCGGTCATTTTATGCCCCAATGGATCGCTATTGTGCCAAAATTCAAGCGGCGGAAAGCCACGCTCTTGAACCCGGAAGCCACCATTTTGGCGGCCAGTTCTTCAGCGGAGAGGAAGGCTTCGGAGGAGTCGGGCAGGTATTCGTAGGCGTCATCTTGCCCAGAGATCAGGCGGCCCAACCGGGGGATAACAGTGTGCATGTGAAAGCGCACGAAGGGTGTCAGCAAGCTTTGACGGGGGCGGGTGGTGTCGAGAATAACGATGCGCCCGCCGGGCTTAAGTACGCGGCGCTGCTCGGCGAGGGCACACGACACATCAATCACATTGCGCATGAGAAAGCCGGAGACCACCGCGTCAAAAGTTTCAGCGGGGAAGGCCAAATTCAATGCGTCCGCGGCAGACCAGGAGATGGGATAGGGCGGCAGGGGGTAGCCGGGAAGTTGATGGGGCGCGCGTTGCTGTCCGACGCGCAGCATTTCGAGAGTGAAATCAGCTTCAATGGGGCGGTTGGCGGGATTCTGCCGGAGGGCCTCGAACCCCAAATCACCGGTGCCACCCCCCAAATCCAGCAAGAGACTCCCATTGGGGGGCAGGTTGGCCTTGCGGATCACCTCCCGCCGCCATTGGCGATCCTGTCCAAAAGTCATTAACCGATTCATTAAATCGTAATCTGCGGCGATACGGGTGAACATGCCCTGAACGTAGGCAGCGCGTTCGTTTCCGGTAAGCTGGGTCATGCTATTCTTGAGAGGCTTTGACGTCGGCGATAGCTTTGTCGACGTTGACGAAAGGCAGGATAATGAGACCCATGACGAAGAAGAAGATCAGAGAAAGGATGGCGGGGCGCAGACTGCCGAAGGCCTGATTCATGATGCCGAAGAGGAGAGGGCCGATCCAGGAAGTGCCGCGCTCGCTGATTTCGTAGAAGGAATAGTATTCGGCCTCTTTGCCATTAGGGATCATTTGGGCGAAAAGGCTGCGGCTGATGGCCTGGCTGCCGCCCATTACCAGGGCAATGAAGAAGCCCAAAACCCAGAATTGGAGCACGCGGCTGTCGCCGTAGAGGCCGAAGTAGGCATAAGTGACCACGCCCGACCAGATCACCAGGCTAATGATGATAGCGCGTTTGGCGCCGACCCAACTGGCAAGTTTGCCCCAAAAGAGGGCGCCGCCAAAGGCCACGAATTGAATCATCAAAATGACCATGGTGAGGGTGCTGGTTTCAACGCCCAGCCCGCCACGGATGACCGGGGCTGCAGCAAAGGTAGCCGAGACGGCGATCACGGTTTGGATGCCATCGTTATAAAGGAAATAGGCCAGCAGGTATTTGAGGGTTTCGGGGAAGTTTTTGATATCGCGCAGGGTTGACCAGAGTTGTTTGACTCCTGCGGAGATATAAGTTTCGTTTTTGGGGAGTTGGCGGGCGGCTTTGCGCGAGCGTAGGCGTGCCCAGGTAAAGAAAGAGAATCCCAGCCACCAAACACCCGCGGAGGCCATATTGATGCGCACAGCCAAACCGGTGGGCACGCCCAATTTGTCGCTGAAAAGGTAGAAGGCCAGGTTAAAGACCAACAGCAGACCACCGCCCAGGTAGCCCATCGCCCAGCCGTAGGAGGAAACCCGGTCGCGTTGATCTTCGCTGGCAATATCGGGCAGGTAGGAGTTATAGAAAACCATGGCTGCCCCAAAAGTCAAATTGGCGATGATAAATAACACACCGCCCAGCCACCAGATCGGTTCAGTGACGAAAAAGAGGGCAATGGTGCATAGCGCGCCAATGGTGGCAAAAATCTGCATCATTTTTTTGCGCAGGTGCGAATAATCAGCAATTGCGCCTAAAATGGGGAGAAACAAAACCTGCAACCCCACTGAAAGCGAAACGGCATAGGGCAAAAAGGAATCGGCCGCGATGGGGATGCCCAAGAAACGTGCTGTGCCATCGGGGGCGGCAGCAGCCGCAGCAGCTACCAACGAAGCCAGGTATGGACCGAGGAACACCGTTCCGATGGTGGTGCTGAAAGCTGAGTTGGCCCAATCGTACATGGCCCAGCCAAAAATTTCACGCTTATCATTAACAGGGGGTGGGGCGGAGGCTTTCATGGGTAGCTCCTTAATCTGGAATGGGTAGATTATATAACAGTTTTGCCTGGCAGCAGTTGCGCCTTTAGCTTATAAAACTCTTATACATTTGCGGTTGACTCTCCCTCTGGCACGTGCTATCATGCAAAGTAGTTATTATTTATTGCGCGCGTCAAAAAGTGATGGGGCAACCATCAGCCAAATTATTTTTTCATTATTCAGGCTGATCCATCGCTAAGCACGAACCACTGTAGCACTTATTTCTCATAATTCTGCACAATTCGTCTGCTAGAACGGCCCCTATCTCAACGGGTATCGCTTAACCACGATATTCAACCTTTTGACAAGCGCAGTTAGGCTGCGCTTTTTCATTTGGAATTATCAGGAGACATATGAGTTCAGACTTTCTCGTACGCATTATTGGCATGATTGTCTTGGGGATCTCTGGCATTTATTTGGGAATCTCGTTAGGCGCGGGAATCTCTGCGAGCCAGACGGATATGGCTTTTTACGCTGTTATGTTTGGGTTGGTCGGCGCGCTCGCAGGTTTAATTCTCTCCCCGTATTTCACCACGCGGCCGGCACGCGCCATCCGAAGAACGCTGACACAAGTAGATGCTCAAACACTGGTTGCCGGGCTGGTGGGGTTGATCGTGGGTTTGGTGATTGCCGCTTTACTGGCCTTTCCACTATCGTTACTGCCCGCTCCTCTTGGCCGAATTTTACCTTTCATCGGTGTTTTATTAATCAGTTATTTTGGCGTAACCGTTTTCGTGATGCGGCAACACGATCTTTTTGCGGTGGTGCTTTCCCGCCTACCGATCCGCTCTTTCGATGATACTCAAAAGGAAGCGGCGGCTGTCCGTACCATTCTAATGGATACCAGCGTAATCATCGACGGTCGCATCGCCGATATTGCTCGCACCGGCTTTCTCACCGGCATTTTGCTGGTACCGCGCTTCGTACTCAACGAATTACAATACATCGCCGACTCAGCCGATGGACTGCGTCGCCAACGCGGCCGCCGCGGCATGGAAATCCTCTCACAGCTTCAAAAAGAACCCCTGATGCCCATTCAAATCAGCGATATTAATGTAGAAGGTGCCCGTGAAGTGGATGATAAACTCATCATCCTGGCGCGCCAGCTCAAGTGTCCGATTCTTACCAACGATTACAACCTTAACCGCATCGCCGATTTGCAAGGCGTTACCGTACTCAACATCAACGAATTGGCAAACGCCGTCAAGGCTGTGATGCTTCCCGGAGAAACTCTGCACGTCAGCGTGATTCAGGAAGGCAAAGAATACAACCAGGGTGTTGGATACTTAGATGACGGCACTATGGTTGTGGTTGAAGATGGCGAAAATTATTTACACAAAACGATCCCCGTCACCGTCACCAAAGTATTACAAACTGCCGCCGGACGCATGATCTTTGCCCGGCCCGAGGAGGCCTAATGACCCTTCAAATTTACAACACCCTTTCCCGGACCAAAGAAAACTTCGAAACCCTGGAACCCAATCAGGTTTCCATGTATGTTTGCGGCCCCACCGTTTACGATAACGCGCATGTGGGCCACGCCATGTCGGTGCTGGTCTTCGACATCATTCGCCGCTACCTGGAATATCGCGGCTACGAAGTGCGTCACGCCATGAACTACACCGATGTCGATGACAAAATCATCAATCGCGCCAACGCCGAAAACATCGATCCCTACGATCTAGCAGAGCGTTACATCCAGCAATTCAAACAGCACCTCACGGATCTCAATATTTTGCCCGCCACGGTTTACCCGCGCGCCACCCGAGAAATTGACCAGATCATCGAAATGGTGCAAGGGCTGATCGCTAAAAATCACGCCTACGAAACCGAAGGCGATGTTTATTTCTTCGTCACCAGCGATGAAGATTACGGAAAACTCTCTGGGCGCAAAATCGAAGATATGCAATCCGGCTTCCGCATCAACGTGGACGAGCGCAAAGAAACCCCCATGGATTTCGCCCTCTGGAAAGCCTCCAAACCTGGCGAACCCGCCTGGGATAGCCCCTGGGGGCCGGGCCGCCCTGGCTGGCACATCGAATGCTCCGCCATGAGCCTGCACCACCTCGGCGAGCAAATCGACATCCACGGCGGCGGCAACGACCTCGTCTTCCCGCACCACGANNCACCACGAAAACGAGATCGCCCAAACCGAAAGTTACACCGGCAAATCCTTTGCGCGCTACTGGGTGCACAACGGCATGCTGCAACTCTCCGGCGAAAAAATGTCCAAATCCCTCGGCAATCTCGTCACCATCCACGATTTTCTGGCCGAAAACGAAGCCGACGTGCTGCGCCTGATGATCCTCAACTCCAGCTATCGCAGCCCGCTCACCTTCAACGATGAAACCATCGGCCACGCCCAACGTGCCCTCGACCGCCTGCGTTCAGCCCTGCGCCCTGCTACCGGCAGTGGCGCCGCCCCCGATGCCCTCCAACAGCAAGTTGAAGCCACGCAAAAAGGTTTCATCGAAGCGATGGATGACGATTTCAACACCGCCGGCGCGCTGGGACAACTCTTCGAACTGGTGCGCGCCATCAATCAGGCGCGAGATGCAGGTGTGGATGATGTGGAACTTTCCCGCGCCCAGGAGTTGCTCCTGGAATTGACGGGGGTTCTGGGCTTAAAAATCAACAAACATCCGGAAACCAAAGGTGGGGAGGCCACCCCCTTTGTAGACCTGCTCGTAGAGATCCGCACCGCCCTGCGCGCCGAAAAACAATGGGCGCTCTCTGACCTGGTACGCGACCAGCTCGCCGAACTCGGTGTCATCATCGAAGATAGTAAAGACGGCACCACCTGGCGTTGGAAGTAAGTTCACCGTAGGGGCGTGGTCACCACGCCCCTATTTTTTTACCGATGAACGATCCCTTTCCTCCCGAAGACTTCGACGCCTGGGCTGAATCTTACGATCAATCTACCCTCAACATCAAAGGCTTCCCCTTCACCGGATATGATCAGGTGCTCAGTAAAGTTTTCGAGCTTGCCAATGCTCATCCTGGGATGAGCATCCTCGATTTAGGCATCGGCACCGGGAATTTAGCGTTACCGTTTGCGGAACTGGGCTGCGAAATATGGGGCACGGATTTTTCGGCTGCGATGCTCGCGCAAGCCCGGATAAAACTCCCCCAGGCTCAGTTATTCCATGCGGATCTCCGCGCATCCCTTCCTCCGGAACTGAATCGCCGCTTTGATCGCATCATCTCCGCTTATGTTTTTCATCATTTTGAGCTGGCGCAAAAAATCGAAATTATCCAAAAATTGGTGCGCGAGCATGTAGCGCCGGATGGCCGCCTGCTGATTGCCGACATCGCCTTCCCAAATCTGGCCGCGCTCGAAGCGGTCAAACACGCGGCTGGCGATGAATGGGAAGATGAATTCTACTGGCTTGCCGATGAAACCCTCCCGACGCTTGCCGCGGCCGGATTGCCCGCCGCGTTCCATCTAATCTCCTCCTGCGCAGGTATTTTTGAAATCACACTTCCCGCCAGTTGATCGGCACTTTTAAAGTGCCGGTTGGTTTATGACGCTTATGAAAGAATACATTTACTCCCGGAATGCTGTTTACGAAACGCTGCGCGCCCGGCGGCGGCAGGTTTACCAACTGCTCATCGGCGAAGGGGTACAAGAAAAAGGCCGCCTGAACGAAATTATCGCCCTCGCCAAGCAACAAAAAATCAATTCCGAGCGCGTGCCGCGCAACCGCCTCGATAGCATTCACCGCCAGCACCAGGGCGTGGCTTTGCAGGTGGGTGATTACCCCTACGTGGATTTAGTAGATATTTTGAATCTGGCTCAAAAGCGCAGTGAAGCGCCTTTTGTGCTGCTGCTGGATGCCCTGCAAGACCCCCAAAACCTGGGGACTCTGCTGCGCACCGCCGAGGCCGTTGGTGTGCACGGGGTAGTGATTCCGTTGGCGCACACCGCCCAGGTGACTCCGGCGGTGGTAAATGCCTCTTCGGGAGCCAGCGAACATTTATTGATC
>DOTA01000354.1 GCA_003513015.1 Chloroflexota bacterium | reverse complement strand
TCCCCAGCATCCGGGGTGGGAAGCGTTTCCACGGGTGGCGCGGTTACCGCGGGGAGCGCCGTAACCGTGGGCGAAAATTCATCGGCCTGGCAAGCAACCAGCAGAAATAACCCCGTTATCAGAAGCCAACCATAAGCACGCGGCCTCCTACTTTGGCAAAGAGAAATCACTTCCTGTTTTTTCATCGAGGAGAACAAATTTCTACGGCTTGCGAGTTTCCGTTGGTGGGATTCGCAGGGTCGGGGAGGGCGTTATGCTGGGAGTCAGCGTGTGGGTTGGTGAAGGGGTAACCGTGGGCGATAAAGTAGGCGTAAGGGTTTGCGTGGGCGTGCCGGTTTGGGTAGCGGTTCCGGTGTGGGTCGGGGTGGGCGTGATTGTGGGCGTGGGGGTGCTCGTGGAGGTAGCTGTATGCGTGGCGGTCGGTGTATTCGTCACCGTGGGCGTAGGCGTGGGGGATTTGTACCACCAGGGGGTCGGGCTGAGGGTCATCGTGGGGGTCGGGATGGGCGTGGCAGTTTGCAGCGCTTCGGGCGGGTAGAGTTCCAACATGGCCGATTTCCAATCCAGGCCATCCGTTTTCACAAACTGATTAAAACGCGCCGCCGAATAGAGGGTACGCCAGTTTGCCAGAGCGGGCAGCACTTCCCAATCATAAGCCGCGGCCAGCCAGGTCATATCCACCCAATAACCCGTGGGAACAGTTTCAGCCAGCATCCCGCCCTGCTCGTAAGGCCGCGGCAGGCCGCTGTAACGGGCGTTGAAATCCCAGGGTAAATCATGCAGCGGGGCTCCCTGAGACCCATCTTGAAAACGTGCCCGCAAATAAATCCGCCAGTAGGTTTCAGGGCCATAATCCTCGCGCACCACGGCCATCCAGCCCGCGGTCAGCGGCACAGTGTTGACCGCAAAAGCCCGTCCGGTGTAGAGCCAATCGCCCTGCCGGCCCGGCTCCAGCACCGATGTCAGCGGCACATAGGCATTTTCCAGGCTGGAAAGCAAATCCCAACCGGTGCGGAAGGCCAGGCGATCCTGAAAAGCGTAAAAAGCTTCATCAACGGCATCATGCAATTGGGGATAGGGTGCGGTGACGCCCGTCAAATCATTGACTTGCTTGCGCCCAAAGGGCACGCGCGGATCATCGATGAGGGCCGGGGTATATAACGGCGTGGGCGTGGGGATATTGAGATTGACAATTGCGCCCGAAACTTTGACATCACCCCAAACCAAGCCCAAGACGGAACCCGGCAGCCGTAAAGGTTGAAGCAGTAATAATTCGGAACCATTCAAGGGATAGGCGGTGAGGTAGGTTTGGTGCGGGGTTTGCAGGGTGGTCAACAAATCGCGCCCGTCGGGGCTGAAAGCGGGCCAATCGCCAGTACCAGCCTCGCGCGGGGAAGCCGTGGGATTTTCGCGATCCCAAAGGTAGATTTGGTGCAAGCCCTGATCGGTGACCGCGGCCCAAGCCAGTTAACGCCCATCTGTCGACCAGACCGGATGCCGCGCGGTTGCTTCATAGGCGCGGCTAAGCTGCACAAAACGATCATCGCCAGTTTTATCAAGATCGGCCAGCCAAATGTGATTGCTGCCGCCCCGCGTAGAAACAAAGGCGATTTGCCGCCCGGTGGGTGACCAGGCCGGGGAGCTATCCGCACCCAGGTGGCTGGTCAATTGGATGGCATCTTGCTCGGCATCAATGGGGGCAATCACAATTTCCAGGGAATCGTCGAGATAGCTTTCATAGGCCAGCCACAATCCATCGGCAGAAAAGGAGGGGGCGGAATCATATTCGGGAGTATTCGTCACCCGTGTGATTTCGCCGCTGGCCAGGTTGAGCAGATACAAATCCCACTGACCACTACGGTTAGAAGCAAAAGCCAGTTGTTTACCATCTGGGCTAAGGGCGGGGGCCACATCTTGCCAACTGCCGGTGGTCAGGCGTAAAAAGGGCAGCGCCGCGCCATTATCTTGCGCCAGGGGCTGGTAGACGAACAAATGCGCATCTAATCCCTCTTGCAGCGAGAGCACCAGCAAGCCTTGTTCCCAGGCATCAGGGTCAGTTGTGACCGCGGGCAAAGTAGCCGAGGCCGTGGGGGTATGGGAGGGGGTTGGCGTATGTGAGGGGGTGGAGGTATGCGTAGCGGTGGGAGTTTTGGAGGGAGTAGGTGTCTTTGAAGGGGTTGGCGTTTCACTCGGAGGTCCGGGGGTGGCACTCACCCCCAAAGGAGTGGATTCAGCCCCAAGGCTCCAGGGCGCAGCGGCTATTGGCAAGTTGAAGCGCTCTTGCAGCAACGGCCAGCCTAAAATTATCAGCACTAGCAGGTTGACGAGAAAAATCAGCGCCAGGGTGATCGGTGAGAGGGAAATGCGCTTCCAGCGGCGTGGGGCCTTGTTCTTTTTACGCGGTGGAGGCTTGGGGTCATCTGAATCAGATTGAAACATAGATGAGAATCATTCTAGCATGTGCGCGAGGGGGCGTCAATCATGCCCGAGTCACGGAAGCACACCGCGGCGAGCGCAAAAGGTGCAAAGAATTTGAATTGTTGCTATTCTCTGCCGTAATACTAATCTCAGTAGATTGCGATTTCCATGTCACTCTGAGCGCAGCGAAGAGTCTTCCATCCTGCGGGCAGAGATTCTTCATCCCTAGCAGGGTTCAGAATGACAGAAGCGTAAAGTACTAATCTTCAAAGCCCAGCTTGTAAGAACTGGCGTAGTAGCCATCCAGAGCCAGCAGTTCAGCATGACTGCCTTGCTCCACAATGCGGCCTTCATCCAGCACCACAATCAAATCGGCGTTGACCACGGTGGAAAGGCGGTGGGCAATCACAAAAGCGGTGCGATCTTGCAACAGTCTATTTAAGGCATCTTGAATGATATTTTCAGTTTGGGTATCCACGCTGGAGGTGGCCTCATCGAGGATTAGAATGCGCGGGTTGGCCAGCAAAGCGCGCGCAAACGAGATCAACTGGCGCTGGCCCACCGAAAGCACCACGCCGCCTTCTTCCACGGGAGTGTTGTAGCCCTCGCGCAAATTTTGGATAAATTCATGTGCCCCTACCGCCTCAGCTGCAGCCCGAATTTGCTCATCGGTAGCCTCCAGTGAACCAAACTGGATATTTTCCTTCACTGTACCGCTGAACAAAAATGGGTCTTGCAACACAATCCCCATCTGACGCCGCAAACTCTGCTGCGTGACTGAGCGCAAGTCGGTGCCATCTACTAACACTTCGCCCTCGATGGGGTCATGAAAACGGCTCAACAATTTGACAAAAGTGGATTTCCCGGCCCCGGTTTTGCCCACCAAGGCAATCGTCTGGCCGGGCTGCACTTTGATGTTGATATCCTGCAAAACCGGCATATCCACTTCGTCATAGTGGAAATTTACACCCCTAAACTCCACCTCTCCCCAGATAGAGGGCAACTCCGCGGCTTCGGGGGCATCTTGTACCTCCACAGGTGTATCTATCAGAGCAAAAATGCGTTCCCCGGCAGCCATCGTGGAAAGCAACTGATCGTAACGCTGGCTCAAACTGCGGATAGGTTGGAAAAAGCGCGAAATATACAAAATGAAGGCTACCAGCACCCCGGCACTGATGGTATCGTTTAAAACCTGACGCCCGCCCAGCCAAACCACCAGGGCTGTAGCAGCCGTTCCCAAAAAGTCGATGATGGGGAAGAAACCTGCCGCCACCCGCGCGGCTTTGAGATTGGCCTGCAAATTGTTGGTGTTAACTTCATCGCGAAAATGAGCATAATTATAGGGCTCGCGCGAAAAAGCCTGCACCACGCGCACGGCGTTGATATTTTCAGCCAGTACTGAATTGACCCAACTGATGGCCGTGCGCGTTTCGCGATAGCTCTCGCTCGCCCGTTTGCGAAAAATCGCCGTAACCCAGGCCATTAGCGGCAGCACCGTGAAGGTCAACAGCGAAAGCCGCCAATCCATTAATAGCATCACGCCCACCACACCGAAGAGCACCAAAATATCACGCGCCGTAATCACAATCGAAAAAGTAATAAAACGCCGTAACACCCCCACATCATTGACCACCCGCGTAATCACACGCCCCACGCTATAACGGCTGAAAAATCCCAGCGAGAGGCGCTGCAAATGCTCAAACAAACGCGCCCGCATATCATAGATCACAGATTGCCCGGCCTGCGCCATCACATTCACCCGTAAATAAATCGTGCCCCACTGCAAAACAACCAATAGCAGATACAGCAACACCATATTGCGCAGCACAACCACATCGCCCTTGGCAATCCCCGCATCAATGGCCTGACCCACCAGATACGGCCCGCCCACCACCGCCGCCGATTCGATCACCATAAAAACAAAGCCCAACGCGTAACTCCAGCGATATGGCCAAATAAAATGCAAAAGACGCCGGGCAATCTGCGGGTCATAAGCCGCAGTATAGCGCTCTTCGCTTTTCGGGGGTTTAATTTGTTGTTCACTCATAATCGAAACTTAATACCTGTTTACTTGACACTTTCTCACATCCTCCGCAGCCAACTCGGCAAATGCGATTTCAAACGACCCTGCACTCGCTTACCCCAACCCAGCGGGAAGCCATCCACCGTCACCAATACCCAACCATCCGGGCCGAGCGCGGGCAGCACCTCGCCGCGCAGATAGCGCTCCAAAGCAGGATCAGCACTCCTCAAAGGCAGGGTCTGACGGACATCTTCGGCCCGTAGGCCCATTGCCAGGGCATGCGAAGGCTCGAAGCGATTTTTTTTGGAGGTGCCCAACCACCAGCCCCAATGAATCACGCTCAAACCCCGCAGGTCTGGCAAACCCTCAGGGACGAGATACAAATAGGACCCCAGAAGTGCCAGCCGATTTTGGGGTGGTTGCCATCCCAAGGTGGATTCCGTGAAAGCCGCCAAATCGCGTTGAACCTCGGCCGGGAGATTGCCCGGCTGAAAGATTTTCGCAGAACCCGGTCGCGCGAGGGCATCTCCGGTGCGGCGCAAAACCGCGATGAAATGGCCCTCGCCCACGGCTTTGTGCGGCCACAGGCGCACGGCGCGCTCCAACCCCAAAGCAGGGTCAACATCAGAAAGCCAGTCGGGCCGCCCCGGCTCAAAACCGGGGAATTTGGGGACCGCGCACATCTCAAAATCAGCGTGATCCTCTAAAAATCGAGATAAAGTGCTTTCATCTTCGGCGGGGGCGAAAGTACAGGTCGAGTAAATCAGAAATCCGCCGGGGCGCACCAGTTGAGCGGCATCATCCAAAATGGCATTTTGCCGCAGAGCACAGCTTTCCACCAGTTTGGGCAGCCACTCGCCGCGGGCCGCCGGGTCTTTGCGAAACATGCCCTCACCGGAGCAGGGCGCATCCACCAGCACACGGTCGAAAAATGCGCCAAAATGGGCGACAAGTTGCGGCGGCAGGGCGTTGGTGATGGCTACATTGTGCGCCCCCCAGCGCTCGATGTTTTTGGCCAAGTCGCGCACCCGTTTGGGATGCACATCATTGGCGACCAGCAGGCCTTCATTTTGCATCAGGGAGGCGAGATGGGTAGTTTTGCCACCTGGCGCGGCCGAAAGGTCGAGCACGCGCTCGCCGGGCTGGGGTGCAGCTAACTCGGCAACGGCTTGTGCGGCGGGGTCTTGCAGGTAGTAGAGACCGGCGGCGTGATAGGGATGCTTGCCGAGGCGCTCGTCTGAGGAGACAACAAAGCCCGCCGGGCACCAGGGGATTGGAGAGAACGCGTCAGGGGTTAGGCGGTTAGAGGCGAGCGCCACGAATTGCCCCGGCATCAGTTTGAGGGTGTTAACGCGCAGTCCCACATCGGGGGTTTGCTCGTAACTCGCCAGAAATTCGGCATATTCCGGGCCGAGTTGAGCCTGCATGCGAGTAAGAAATTCGGGGGGTAACATCGTTGATGATGGGTGGTGGACAATTATGCGCGGCTAACTGCCCACTACGGACGGTTCACTACTTTCCTGCACGCGCAACTGGAGTTCGTAAATTTCGCGGTAGAGGCCATCTTTTGCCAACAGTTCGGCGTGGGTGCCGCGTTCGGCGATTTTGCCCTGATCGAGCACGATAATCTGATCGGCGCGACGCACAGTAGAGAGGCGCTGGGCAATCACAAAGGTAGTGCGGCCCTCCATGAGCGTGTTCAGAGCTTGCTGGATTAATCGCTCGGTGTGGGTATCCACCGAAGAAGTGGAATCATCCAAAATTAGAATACGAGGGTTAAGCAGCAAGGCGCGGGCAATCGCCACCCGCTGGCGCTGACCGCCCGAAAGCGTGATACCGCGCTCGCCGACCACCGTATCGTAGCCCTCGGGCATTTCCATGATAAATTCATGTGCCTGAGCCGCTTTGGCAGCGGCAATCACTTCATCCAGGCTGGCATCGGGGCGGCCATAAGCAATATTTTCACGGATGCTGTCGGAGAAAAGCAGCGAAGTTTGCAAAACGATGCCGATCTGCCGCCGCAGGGAGGGCAAATCCACCTGGCGAAGATCGTAGCCATCCACCAGCAGCGCGCCGTGGCTAACATCATAAAAGCGCGGGATCAAGCTGATGAATGAGGTTTTACCAGACCCGGTAGAGCCGATGATGGCCACGATCTGGTTGGGTTCCACCTGGAGGTTGATCTGGCGCAAAGCGGCGTTGGTTTCATCCTGGTAGCGAAAGTTGACCTCCCGAAATTCCACCCTCCCTGAGAGCGGGGGCAGCACAATCGCAGCGGGGGGGGAGGCGATTTCGGGCTGCAAATCGAGCACATCGAAGGTACGTTTCAAGCCAGCGCCCGCTTCGCCAGCGGTATTGACCAGCCAGACTAACTGACGAGTGGGTTCGGCGATCATCAATAAGTAGCCGTTGAAAGCCACCATTTCGCCCAGGGTGATTTCGCCGTTTAAAACCATGTTGCCGCCAAACCATAAAATCAGAATGGTACTGAAAGCAACGAGGAAGTGCGAGGTCGACATAATGCGCGACCATTGGTGCAAGACGTTCACCCGTGCATCGTAAACATCGCG
>DOTA01000019.1 GCA_003513015.1 Chloroflexota bacterium | reverse complement strand
CGACAGCCCGCAGACGCCGCCGGAATTGCTGGTGATTCTGGCGGCCATCGCCGATGAGGGCATTCCCATCCAGACCATTGCCCCCAAGTTCAGCGGGCGCTTCAACAAGGGCGTGGATTACGTGGGCGACATCGCCGAGTTTGACCGCGAATTGGAAAAGCATGCCGCAGTGATGCACGCCATCGGCGGCTACAAACTTAGCATCCACACCGGCTCCGATAAATTCAGCATCTACCCCAGCATTGCGGAGCAAGCGCGCAACCTGGTGCATGTCAAAACCGCGGGAACGAGTTACCTGGAAGCCTTGCGAGTGGTGGCGGCGGTTGATCCGGCTTTCTTCCGCGAAATATTAGATTTCTCTCGCTCCCGTTATGAAACAGACCGGGCCACCTATCATGTTTCGGGGGTGCTCGCCAAAGTTCCAACGGCCGCGGCCCTAAAAGATGAAAAGTTGCTTGGTTTGTTCGAGCAATTCGATGCCCGGCAGGTGCTGCACGTCACTTTTGGTTCGGTACTGGATGAATATGGCGCGCGGCTAAGAGAAGTTCTGAAAGCGAACGCCGATTTATACGATCAATATTTGCAAACCCACTTTAAGCGCCATTTGGCGCCTTTTCTGTCCACGGAAGAACATGATGAATGAAAATTATCTCTGTCGACTTTTTGAATTGCAAGCCAAAACCGCGGTGCTCACCGGCGGCGGTGGGGTGCTGTGTAGTGCCATGAGCAAAGCGCTGGCTAAAGCTGGTGCCAAAGTCGCGGTGCTGGATATTTCGCTGGACGCGGCCCAGAAAGTGGTCGCGGATATTCAGGCAGAGGATGGCGAAGCACTGGCGGTACAATGTGATGTGCTCAACAAAAACAGTATTGAAACTGCCGCCCAAACTATTCTCGCTAAGTTTGGACGCGTCGATATTTTGGTCAACGGTGCGGGCGGCAACAAAAAGGAAGCGACGACCAGCCCATATTTAAGTTTTTTTGATCTGCCACCCGATGCTGTGCAGTGGGTGTTCAATCTAAATTTCTTGGGTACCCTGCTGCCCAGCCAGGTTTTTGGCAAAATCATGGTTGAGCAGGGTGCAGGTGTGATTTTGAATATTTCATCGATGAACGCTTTCCAACCCCTGACGCGCGTCCCGGCTTATTCGGCTGCCAAGGCCGCCGTCAGCAATTTCACGCAATGGCTGGCGGTTCACATGGCTCAGGAATATTCAGCCGATATTCGAGTCAATGCGCTCGCTCCGGGTTTCTTCCTCACTGAGCAAAATCGCTTTCTACTGACCAATCGTGAAGATGGCGGTTTGACGGAGCGCGGCCAAAAAATCATCGACAATACCCCCCAAGGAAAATTTGGCAGCCCCGAAGATTTGCTGGGCGCCATGTTCTGGCTGCTCTCCCCGGCTTCACAGTTTGTCACGGGGATCGTTGTGCCGGTAGATGGTGGTTTTTCGGCGTTTAGCGGCGTTTGACAACAGATTACTGCTCGAAACGGACAAAAGTATGATGAATTCTCAGATGGCAAACTCCGGTCAATTATTGGCGGCGGCAGAAATTCGCAACGCGTTGACGCAAGCTCTTGAAAAGCAATGCGCCAGGCAGCGCGTCTTGGTGCTGATCCCCGATCACACGCGCTCGCTGCCGCTGCCGTTTTTGTTCCGCACGCTGGTGGAGGTGCTACATGCAACCCGGCAACTCGATTTCATGGTGGCCCTGGGTACGCATCCCCCGCTTTCGGGCGCACAACTCAACCAACTCGTGGGGATCACTACTGAAGAACGTGACACGAAATTCGCTGAAATTGGCCTGCTCAACCACGCTTGGGATGATCCCGCCGCGCTGCAAACTATCGGCGTGCTGTCTCAGGATGAAGTCAAGCTGATTGCCGGGGAACATTGGCACCCTTCATTGAGCGGCGATGTGCCGGTGCGCATCAACAAAGCGGTTTTCGATTACGATCACATCCTTATTTTGGGGCCGACCTTTCCGCACGAAGTGGTGGGTTTTTCAGGCGGCGCGAAATATCTATTCCCGGGCATTTCCGGCCCTGAGATGATCAACGCCACCCACTGGTTGGGGGCGCTGGCCGGGGTAGTTGGCACCATTGGTATCAAGGATACGCCCGTGCGCGCCATGATCCACGCTGCGGCGCAGAAATTATCCGTGCCGGTGACTTTAGTGGCCCTGGTAGTGGAGCATGATGAGTTAGCTGGCATCTTCATTGGCGATCATTTGGAGGCCTGGGGGGCCGCCGCCGATCTTTCGGCGCAGCGACACATCCAATGGGTGGAGCAACCCTACCAACGCGTGCTCTCTTGTGCGCCCACCATGTATGATGAACTTTGGACGGCAGGCAAAGCCATGTATAAACTGGAACCGGCCGTGGCCGTGGGCGGCGAAGTCATCATTTACGCGCCGCATTTGGAAACGGTCAGCCACGTGCATGGCAAATACATTTACGAAGTGGGTTATCACATTTTGGATTATTTTTTGCAGGATTGGGAACGCTACCGGCATATTCCCCTTGGGGTGCTAGCACACTCCACGCATGTGCGCGGCTCCGGTATGCTGGACGCGAAGCGTGGGGTGGAAAAGCCCAATGTGCGCGTCACGCTGGCGAGCCAAATTTCGCCGGAGGATTGCGAGCGGCTGAATTTAGGGTATCTCGATCCGGCCAGTATCAAAATTGAAGCGTGGCAAAACCGCGAGGCGGAGGGGATACTCTATGTGCCAAAGGCGGGTGAGATTCTTTACAGGCTGCGGGAACCCTAGGGATGAGCAACCCACCACAAGCCGTAGTTCTGATGGGCGTTTCAGGGTGCGGCAAAACCTCCGTAGGCGCGGAACTCTCCCGGATTTTGGGTTGGCCCTTTTTTGACGGAGATGATTTCCATCCTCCAGAGAACGTTGCCAAGATGGCCGCGGGAATCCCATTGAACGATGATGACCGCGCCCCCTGGTTGGCCAATCTGCATGATTTGATTGCCGAACATCTGAGGCGCGGCCAATCCGTGCTGCTGGCGTGCTCGGCGCTCAAACAAAAGTACCGCACTCAACTGGCCGCGGGCAATCCCGGAACGGTGTTTGTGCATCTGAAAGGTGATTTCGACCTGATTTTTGGGCGGATGCAGGCGCGTGCCGGGCATTACATGAAAGCCGAGATGCTGCGAAGCCAATTTGCTACGCTTGAAGAGCCGACCGAAGCGCTGACCGTTGACATAAACCAGAACCTTGATAGGATTGTGGTAGAAATTATTACGCAGTTAAAGAAAAGCTAAACACGGTGATAGGAAAGGCACGGGTTTTTCTCTGTGGTGCTACGGAGAATCTCTGTGATCTCTGTATCTTCGTGGTGATAAGGAGCAAAAATGGAACCGAAAGCAGATATAGGATTGATTGGTTTGGCCGTGATGGGCCAGAATTTGGTTTTAAACATGGACGATCACGGTTTTACCGTGGCCGTTTACAACCGTACTACCAGCAAGGTGGATCGCTTTCTCGAAAACGAGGCCAAAGGCACCAAAGTGCTGGGCGCACACTCGGTTGAAGAATTGGTGGGGCTGCTCAAACGCCCCCGCCGGGTGATGTTGATGGTCAAAGCGGGCGATCCCGTGGATTGGGCCATCGATTCGCTGCTGCCCTACCTGGAACCAGGCGACATCATCATTGACGGCGGCAACTCCCACTTCCCTGATTCGATCCGCCGTACAAAATATTTGGAGGAAAGAGGCTTGCGTTTCATCGGCACGGGCGTTTCCGGCGGCGAGGAAGGTGCGCGCTTCGGTCCTTCGATTATGCCAGGTGGCTCGCCGGAGGCCTGGCCGCATGTCAAAGACATTTTCCAGGGTATCGCCGCCAAAGTCGAAGATGGGACTCCCTGTTGCGATTGGGTCGGCGAGGGCGGAGCAGGTCACTTCGTCAAAATGGTGCATAACGGCATCGANNCTGGTGGAGAAAATTTTGGATAGCGCCGGGCAAAAGGGAACGGGACGCTGGACCGCGATGGAAGCCCTGGAATTGGGAATTCCGCTGACCCTGATTGGCGAAGCCGTCCTGGCCCGCAGTTTGAGTGCCCTTAAAGAGGAGCGGGAGG
>DOTA01000189.1 GCA_003513015.1 Chloroflexota bacterium | reverse complement strand
CTGAAGGACAGGTTTCGGTTGAATCTCATCTTATTACGAAAGATGGAGAAAAAATCCCTTACTATTTTGCAGGCCGACGCCTACAAATCGGCGATCAGATGTTCGTTGCTGGTGCTGGATACAATATCGCTGACCGCGAAAAAGCTGAAACAGAATTGCGCGCATCTGAGCAGCGTTTTGTTCAGGCGTTCGAAATTACACCCTTCGCCATGGGCCTGCAACGAAGGTCCGATGGTATTTGGGTTCTGATCAANNCAAGGCCGTGTTAGTGCTTATGAATTTTCGTTTCGTAAAAAATCTGGGGAAGTTGGCACAGCCATGCTTTGGGCTGAACCGCTGGAATTAGCCGGCCAAAAACACAGTTTGATCCTGGTGCAAGATGTTACCCAGCAAAAACAAATTGAGCAAGATTTACGCGATAGCGAGGAACAATTCCGCACCCTCTTTGATCGATCTTCAGATGCATATTTGATTATTGATGAAGGCATCTTCGTCGATTGCAACCAGGCTACGGTAAAAATGCTGCGGGCTAATTCGAAAGATGAGGTACTCTCCACTCACCCATCTGATTTATCCCCTGAATTCCAACCGGATGGGCGTGCCTCTGGTGAAAAAGCAGATGAGATGATGCAGATTGCACTCGACCAGGGCAGCAACCGTTTTGAATGGATGCACCAACGCTTAGATGGTGAGGTTTTCCCCGTGGAAGTGCTGCTGACTCCCATCCCGGTAGGTCAAAAAACCGTCATTCATACCATCTGGCGCGATATCAGTGTGCGTAAACGTTTGCAGCAAGAAACCGAAAATATCATGGAGCGCCGCGGCTATCAGGTACAAATCAGCACCGAAATTGCCCAAGAAATCGTCGAGGTTTCTGAAATTAGCGAACTCTATGAAAAAATCGTTAGCCTCACCAAAGAACGCTTGGGCTACTATCATACCCAGCTTTTGCAATACCAACCCACACAAGATGCAGTTGTATTGGTAACAGGTTACGGTGAAATCGGCCATCAAATGCAGGCCCAGGGCCATCACATGCCCATGGGTAGTGGCCTGATCGGAACCGCAGCAGCCACAGGTGAAACCATCATGCGGCCCACGCTGGCAGACGATCCCGATTGGCAGCCAAACCCGCTCCTGCCGGATACGAAAGGTGAAATCGCAGTACCCATCAAGCTGGGAGATGAAATTCTCGGCGTACTCGATGTGCAAAGCGACCGGGCAGGCGCGCTCAGTGACGATGATCGCTTGCTGCTCGAAGGCTTGTGCGGGCAAATCGCCGTCGCCATGGAACAAACCCGCCTGCGCGAAGAGATGGAAGAACGCCTCGACGAAATTAACCGTCTCTATCGGGCCATGAGCCGCGAAGGCTGGGAATCCTTCCGTCAATCGGGTGACCTGCCCAGCGGATTCCAATACGATCAGACAGGGGTACACCCACTCTCAGGTGGGCAAATTTTCACAGAAACCTTTGCCAATATGCCAATGACAATCCCCGGCGGAGGAACAATTGGGTCACTAGAAATCGCTGAAGATCCCGAAAAACCACTCTCACCAGAAGATAAGGCCTTCATCCAACAAATCTCCGAGCAGGTGGCCCTGGCCCTAGAAAGCGCTCGTCTTTTCGAGCAAACCCAATCTTCACTGGCAGAAACACAATCGCTTTACCGCTTCAATCAGGCCATCAGCGGCCAAACGGAACTGGAAGATATTTATCAAGCGGTTGCTCGCATGATCTGCGATGAAATGGGTTTTTCAGGGTCATGGATCGCCCTTTACGAACCCGATAACCAAGTTTTGCGTGGAGTGACAGGAATTAATATTCCAGAAGATAGGCTCAAAGCCAGCCTACCCATCGAACAAGCCACCCCTGCAACCCTGGCCGCAAAACTGCGCCAATCCATCATTGTGAATGATCCCCAAAATGACGCCTACCTGGCAGACCTACCTATGGAGATGCGCGCCACCATGGGGAAAGCCATCTCGATACCCATCAAGAGTGGTGAGAAGTTGCGCGGCGTCATTGCAGCCAGCCGCCCGGAAAACGGCACGGATATTGGCGAGCGTGAAGAACGCATGTTACAGGTCATCGGTAATCAATTGGCCATCGCCATAGAACGAACCCAATTGTTTGAACAAACTCAGGCAGCGCTAGCCGCCATCCAAGAAAGTGAAGCGCAGTTATCTGAAGCGCTCGAAATCGCTCGCTTGGGAAACTTCGAATACGATGTCGAAAATGATCTGTTTACTTTCAATGATCATTTCTACTCCATTTTCCACACAACGGTACAAGAGATCGGCAGTTACAAAATGTCTTCTGGGGATTATGCCCAAAAGTTTGTTTACTCTGACGATCTTCCAATGGTGGGCGATGAGATCGGGAAAGCGCTCAGTTCTACAGAACGTTTCTACACCACAAATTTGGAGCATCGCATTAAGTATGCAGATGGCGGTGTGGGTTATATTTCCGTCAACGTGAATGTTGAACGCGATGAAAATGGAAGAATTACCCGTTATTACGGTGCAAACCAGGATATCACCGAACGAAAGTTAGCTGAAGAAGCTGTCCGTCAAGCCCAAGAACGTGCTCAAACCATTTTGGAAACCGTGACCCTGCCAATGGTGATCACCCGTCTAGCGGATGGTCTGCTGACCTTTGCGAACCCACCCGCGGCAGAAATTACTGGCGTGCCGTTGGAAGAGTTAGTGGATTCACCCGCTCCTGATTTCTATGCCAATCCCGAAGAAAGAACAGCGTTTGTCGGGGAATTGAGCACCAAAGGTTTTGTCAACAATATGCAGGTGTTGCTAAAGCGCAGTAATCAATCTACTTTTTGGTCTCTGCTTTCCGCCCGAACTTTTACCTATCAGGGTGAACCTTCCATTCTCACCACCATCACCGACATCAGTGAGCGTATCGCAGCCCAAGAAGCCACAGCCAAGCGTGCTGCCGAACTGGCTACGGTTGCTCAAATCGGCACCACAATCTCAACCATCCTGCAAGAGGAGCCCTTGCTCGAAACCGTGGTACTGCAAACCCGAGAACGTTTTGATCTCTACCATTGCCATATCTTCCTGGCAGATCAGAGCCACCAAACTCTGCATATCAAAGCCTGTGGCTGGGAAGCGGGTAGCTCGCACACCGGTACCCATGGCGACACTTTGATCCACATCGATCAAGAGAAATCTCTGGTAGCCCAAGCCGCCCGTTCCCAAGAACCGGTCATCGTGAACGATGTGCTCAATAACCCCAATTGGCTGCCCAATGAATTGCTGCCCAATACCCGCTCTGAAATGGCCATCCCCTTGATTGCCGGTAACAATCTCTTCGGCATATTGGATGTTCAGTCCAATGAAATCAACCATTTTACTCAAGAAGATGTGAGCATTATGACAACCTTGGCCTCACAAGTATCAGTTGCCCTGCAAAATGCCCGCACCTACGCCCAAACCCAGCAACAAGCCGAAAACGAAGCCATGATCAACCTGATCAGCCAGCGCATTCAAAGCACAACCAGCGTTGAAAATGCTTTGCAAGTGGCCATCCGTGAGTTGGGCCGGGCTTTGGGAGCCAAGCGCACCAACATTCAACTGGGACTTCCCAGCCAGAAAAAAACCAATCAGTAATGGAAGCAACCTGAACCCAGGAATGAGTACCCTAGCTAAATTGGAAAATCCAAAATGAAACCATATGTGATTGTTGTTTGCCATCAAAAAGGAGGCGTTGCCAAGACCACCACCGTTTCGGCCTTGGGCGCATTCCTGGCAGCTTCCGAGCATCCCACGCTCCTGATTGATCTCGATCCATCGGCAAACCTGACAGCCGGGTTGGGGTTAATTCGCCAGGTAAAGAAATCGGCAGCGGATGGTTTGTTGGGCAAAGAACCCCTTGCCAACCTTCACCAGCCAACGGGTATTCCAGGGTTAGATATCATCCCCTCTGGGCCAGATATCAGCGCAGCTTACCAGTTGATGGCTACTCGCCCGCAATCTGAAACTGTTTTGCGAAACAGCCTTGAACAACAAGAGTTGCCCCACGAGTTTGTCATCATCGATTGCCCGCCAGCAATGGCAGCCATCACCACAGCCAGTTTGGCGGCTGCTGACCTTGCCATCATCCCAACGCAGTGCGAATATTTTGCCATCCAGGCCATCGGCAGCACGTTCAACTATATCCGCCAGGTCCGAAGTGAGTATAATCCCCAACTCAGTTACAAGGTTTTGGTCACCATGTTCGATCTTCGCGGTAAACTACACATACAATTGTATGAAAAACTGCAAGAATATTATGGTGAAGCCTTGTTTGATACCATCATCGGCTTTGATAGTAAATTACGTTCCAGCCAAATTGCCGGCCAGCCCATCTCTGTTTTTGCATCCAAAACCCGGGCCGCCGAACAATATCGGAATTTAGCACAAGAGATTGTTGCCTATGTCCACAAACGAAGAATTCCAAGACCGGATTGATGATCTGTTTTCGGATGAGCGACCCCCACAGCCGGAACCCGTGGGGGCTCCCGTTCCATCTGAAACTAAATCAAGCCCTGAGGTTCAATTGCCCCCAACCCTGAGCGAATTGCTTTCCGTGAAAATCGGCAGCAAATCTTCTGAGGTGAGTAAAGTTGGCTGGGATGAGTACCTCAACGCCATCGACCGTACCGAGCGGCTGGGCTTTAGCTTCGATCAACAAGAAGTTAAGCCGCTTCAAACCCAAAATGATCCAGCCGGAGGCGCTGGGGCTGTGCTTGAAATTCCGCTCCAGGTTGGCGATGCTATTTTAGGCGCGCTACAACTGGAAAGCGATGACCAATGGACAGAAGCAGAACAACAAGTTTTATCGGTGATCGCCCAGCAAATCACCCAGCACATTGAAAACTTGCGCCTGCTCGAACAGGCCGAGCAATATCGCACGGAGGCAGAGCAAGCCACCCGCCAACTAACCCATGAAGGTTGGGAAGCATACCTCCAGGCCACATCAGCGCCCACCCGGGGTTACTCCTACGATCAAAACCGGGTCACACCCGTGGATATTGATGATCCCCAAAGCTATACGGATTTTGCCAGCGCCATCTCAATCCAAACCGAAGATTTAAAAGTGCGCGACGAGCCAATTGGTCAAATTGTCGTGGCAGATGCTGAAGTCGATCAAGAAACCGTTTCCGGGCTTCTGGCAACGGTTGCCGAGCGGTTGAGCGTGCATATCGAAAATCTGCGTTTGCTCGATGAAACGGAACGCAGCCGTCAACAACTGGATAAACGGGCTGCCGAATTGGCTACGGTGGCACAGGTGAGTACCGCGGCCGCCACCATCTTGGAACCACAGCCTTTGCTGCAATCGGTTGTGGATCTTACACGCTACAGTTTTAACCTCTACCACTCATCGATCTATTTGCTGAATGAAGCCGGTGACGTTCTGGAAGTGGCCGCTGCCTCCGGAAAAATTGGTCATGCCATCATGGAAGAGGGACACGCGATCCACCTCTACCAGAGTCAATCCATCATTGCCAAAGCGGCACGTTCGCGCGAATCCATTATCGTGCGCGATACCCTCGATGAGCCCGATTTTCTCCAGCACCATCTCTTACCAAATGCCCGCAGCGAAATGTCAATTCCACTGATCGTGGGTGAACAATTAATTGGCGTATTCGATGTGGAAGCCGACATTGTCGAACGCTTCGCAGATGAAGATGTTCGTACATTTACCACGCTCGCTTCTCAAACTGCGGTGGCCTTGCGCAACGCCCAGCTTTATGCGGAGCAGATGCGAACAGTAGAGCGCCTGCGAGAATTGGATCACCTCAAATCTTCTTTCCTGGCCAATATGAGCCACGAATTGCGCACTCCTCTGAACTCGATTTTGGGCTTCACACAAGTTATTTTGGAAGGGTTAGACGGTCCGCTAACCGAAGATATGACTATGGATTTGGAGTTGATCGAGAAGAATGGGCAGCACTTGCTCAATCTGATCAACGAAGTGCTCGATATGGCCAAGATTGAATCCGGGCGAATTTCATTGAGCCTGGAGCCCATCAATCTGGATGATATGCTTAATGATGTAGCCAGAACCAGTGGTTCACTCGTAAAAGAAGGGGTTGCGATTGAAAACAACACCCAGCTACCGCCCCACTTCTACATCATGGCAGATGCCATTCGTTTGCGCCAGATGCTGCTCAACATGCTCAGTAATGCGCTCAAATTCACTGAGCGAGGTAAAGTCAGCCTCGAAGCGGAACAAATCAACAACAAAGTCCAAATCCGCATCCGCGATACTGGCATCGGCATCCCGCCAGATAAATTAGAGAGCGTCTTTGAGGCCTTTAGCCAGGTTGATACTTCTACCACGCGCAAAGCAGGTGGTACGGGCCTTGGCCTCCCCATCAGTCGACGGCTGGCAGAAATGCATGGTGGTTGGCTGTGGGCCGAAAGTAAAGGCATTTCGGGAGATGGTTCCATTTTCTATCTGGAGCTACCCATCGGAAATCTTGAATCGTTAACCATTTAGGTAACGCTCAACACAAATGGTTTACCGTGCCTCGTTCGGTTACCAATAAAGATAAAATATCCAAAGATATTCTGGATTAAGATCACCTTGTGATCTACTGAAACGAGAATTCTTACAATTACGGAGAAAAAATGTCTAAACCTCAATTCATGGAATGTATGCAATGCGGAAATAAGCAAGAGTTCAAGCCGCTGGCTCCTACAATTTGTGAACGGTGTAACTCTGCTTGGGTTGAGGCGCATTACGACTACAATAGCTTCAAACGCGAATTGCTGCGCGGCTTGCCAGACCGACCGTTTAACATCTGGCGTTATTACGATGTGCTGCCCGTTGAGGCCCCGCCCGAGATGAACTTCGAGGAAGCCGGCGGTACACCTATGCGCAAATCCCGCCGTTATGCCGCTCAGGTAGGGCATGAAAACCTGTACGTGAAAGATGAACGCTACGGGCCTACCAGTTCCTTCAAAGATCGGCAGGCTGCTGTAGCGGTTGCAGCTATGGCCGAAGCCGGGATCAACGAGGCGGTGATCGCCTCCACTGGCAATGCTGCTGTGGCTTATGCCGCAGCCTGCGCCCAGGCAGGCATCAAACTTTGGGTTTTCATGACCAGTATGGTTCCGCCTGAAAAATTGCGCGAAGTTGCTCTCTTTGGCGCTGAAGTCGTCAAAGTTACCGGCACTTACGATCAGACCAAACTTATCGCCGCAGAATTTGCTACCCGCCGCGGCCTGCAACTCGACCGCGGGGCAGGGCACCTGCCTTCCCGCGAATCCATGAAGACGATTGCTTATGAAATTGTAGAACAACTTGATTGGCGCTCCCCCGATTGGTATATTCAGGCTGTCAGTGGCGGGCTAGGCCCGCTAGGTGTTTACCACGGTTTTCAGGAACTCTATGATATGGGATTAATCGACAAGATTCCCAAGCTGGCAGTCATCCAATCGGCTGGTTGCGCCCCCATGGTTAAAGCGTTCAAAGCTGGCAAAAGCACTGCCGACCCAGTGACACCGGAAACGCGCATCGCCATTTTATCTACAGGCGATCCTGGGGATACTTATACCTACTTGTGGGAAATCATCCAACGCCACGGTGGTGTGATGGAGTGCGTCTCGGATACTGAAGCCTTCGCCACCATGCGGGCCCTGGCCAAAGCTGACGGGTTAGCTGTTGAGCCTGCTACGGCTGTAGCCTTCGCCGGATTTGAAAAACTGGTTAAAGATGGCGTGATTGAAAACAGTGAGTTGGTTGTGGTAAACTGCACCGGGCATACCTTCCCGGTTGAAAAACACGTTTTGCAAGATCAGTGGGCAGTCGATCTGCAACTCAGTGAAGCCGATAAGAGCGCCAGCCGCCAAGAAGGTTTGCAAGCTGCGCTGGAGACGTTGGATGAGAAAGCCACCACCGTTTTAGTTGTGGATGATAATCGAGATGCCGCGCATCTCATTCGCAGGCTGCTTGAGAAGAAGAAAAAATACCGCGTTTTTGAGGCGGTGGATGGCCGAGATGGTCTGGAACAAGCCAAAGCACGGATTCCGGATATGATTATCCTGGATTTGATGATGCCAGAAATTGATGGGTTTGGTGTGTTGGAAGAGTTGAAAGCCGATCCGCGCACGCAAAACATCCCCGTGATTGTGGTTAGCGCCAAAGATATTACCGAAGCGGAATGGCAGCGCTTGCATGGCCAGATTGAGGGCCTCTACCAAAAAGGTTCGCTGCCCCCCATGGAATTCGTCGATCAGGTAGTCGAAGTGATTGAACAGAAAGTTAGCAAGGGAGATGCCGAATGACATTCAATATTTTATACGTCGAGGATAACCCCGATAATATGCGCCTGGTCAAACGAGCGCTGGGAGCCAAAGGATATACCGTCCATGAAGCGCCGAATGGCCTCGAAGGGTTGAAAAAAGCTGATGAGCTTACCCCGGATGTAATTTTGTTAGATATCAACTTGCCAGATATCGATGGTTATGAGGTTGCCCGCCGTTTGCGGCAGAGCAACAACACTGCGCTGCATTATGTGCCGATCATTGCAATCACGGCAAATGCGCTGAAAGGAGATGCTGAGAAAGCTCTGGCCGCGGGTTGTGATGTTTACATGGCGAAACCGATCAACGTGCGCGAACTTTGGGCCAGAGTCGAAGCTTTCGTTCCCGATGCCGAGTAGCTTCAATGTCTTATCTCTCAGAACTCTACTGCTACGATTGCGGGCATATTTATGATTTCTCGCAAGTCCAAACTTTTTGCCTGGATTGTCAGGCCCCTCTGATCGTCCGCTATGATTTAGAGGCAGCCAAACGAAAATTAGACCGCGATGAATTTCGCAGCCGGCCCGCAGGGATGTGGCGCTGGCACGAGCTTTTGCCAGTTCACCAAAAAGAGAACATGATTTATCTGGGGGAAGGTGATACACCCCTTTTACACCTCCCACATACAGGGGCCAGATTAGGCCTCACCCAGCTTTTTGTCAAAGATGAAAGCATTAATCCGACGGGATCCTTTAAAGCGCGCGGCTTGGCCGCGGCTGTTTCCAAAGCCAAGGAATTGGGCATCACCAAAGTCATCATCCCCACCGCCGGGAATGCCGGGGGAGCCATGGCGGCTTATGCGGCCCGCGGTGGTTTGGAAGCCTATATCTTTATGCCGAAGGATACCCCCGAAGCCAACATCAAAGAAAGCCGCATCGCTGGCGCAACCGTGATTTTGATCGATGGCCTGATCAGCGAGGCCGCCGGGATGGCCGGTGAAAAGGCGCGCGCCGAAGGTTGGTTTGATGTTTCCACCTTCAAGGAACCCTATCGGGCGGAGGGCAAAAAGATTATGGGGTACGAACTGGCCGAGGAGTTTGGTTGGGAATTGCCCGATGTGATTATTTACCCCACCGGCGGGGGTACCGGATTGGTCGGGATGTGGAAAGCGTTTGCCGAAATGGCCGCTTTGGGCTGGTTAGAAAGCGAGAAACGCCCCCGCATGGTAGCAGTGCAAGCCGAGGGTTGTGCACCCGTGATTCAGGCTTTCAACGCAGGTTCCCCTTTTTGTGATTTTTGGATAGGCGCGCAGACGATCGCTTCGGGGCTGCGCGTGCCTAAAAGTTTCGCGGATCAGATCATTTTGAACGATTTGCGAGAAAGCCAGGGCACGGCGGTGGCCGTCAGCGATGAGGCCATTTTGGAAGCGCAGCGTAAGTTAGCCTTTGAAGAAGGGATTTTTGCCGCCCCCGAAGGTGCGGCGACCCTGGCAGGTTTGGAACAGCTTGTGAGCGAAAAATGGGTGCAGCCCGATGAGAAGATCGT
>DOTA01000403.1 GCA_003513015.1 Chloroflexota bacterium | reverse complement strand
CCCTTCCAACCTTATCAAGCCGATCTCACTCGCTACGACTCGATGCATTACCGTCGCACAGGAAAATCCGGGCTGAAGCTGCCTGCCGTTTCGCTCGGCCTTTGGCACAATTTTGGAGATGTCGATACCCTCGAAAATTCCAGGGCGATGTTGCGCCGAGCCTTTGATTTGGGNNCTACCGCGACGAACTCATCATCTCATCCAAAGCGGGCTGGGGTATGTGGCCCGGTCCCTATGGCGATTTCGGGTCGCGCAAATATCTGGTCGCCAGCTTGGATCAGAGTCTCAAGCGCATGGGATTGGATTATGTCGATATTTTCTACCATCACCGCCCCGACCCCGAAACTCCGTTGGAAGAAACCATGAGCGCCCTGGATTTCATCGTGCGCAGCGGGCGGGCCTTGTATGTGGGCATCTCATCCTATGGGCCGGAAGACACCCAAAAAGCGGCAGAGATGCTCAAAGCATTAGGCACGCCTTGCCTGATTCATCAGCCCTCCTACAGCATGTTCAATCGCTGGGTCGAGGATGGCCTACTGGGTGTGCTAGACCAGCAAGGGATCGGTTGCATCGTGTTCTCGCCGTTGGCCCAGGGCAAGCTGACCAACCGCTATCTCAACGGCATCCCCGCGGATTCGCGCGCCGCCAAACCGGCCATCTTCTTACAAGAAAAGGACATCACCGAAGAATATATCTGGCAGGCCCAACGGCTGAATGCCATCGCTCAAGAACGCGGCCAAACCCTGGCGCAGATGGCGATTGCCTGGGTCCTGCGCCATCCGGGGATGACTTCGGCACTGATTGGGGCCAGTAAAGTCAGCCAGGTTGAAGATTGCGTAGGCGCGCTGGCAAACCTCGAATTTGCCGAGGCAGAGTTACAGGCGATTGAGGCGATTTTGGGGGAATAGGGGCGGCTAAATTTGGCAGAAAAAAAGGTGATGGTCATTTACCAAATGGCCGTCACCTTTTCTAGATCAAAGTAGACAGCGCCGGACTTCGGCCAGCAAGTCGGAGACTTTGAAGGGTTTGGAAACGTATCCGGCACAGCCAGCCTCAATCACCAGATTGCGTTCCCCGGGCAGCAGGTGGGCGGTTACCACCACGATGGGAATCTCTCGAAGGTCAGGATCAGCCTTGAATTCGCGAATGAAGGTCCAGCCATCCATAACGGGCATATCCAAATCGAGCAGAATCAAATTGGGTTTGTCTTTTTGGGCAATCAACATGCCTTGTGCCCCGTTTTCAGCAGCGTTGACCTGAAATCCATTACGTTCCAATAACAGGCGAACCAGGGTTGAATTATCAAAATTATCTTCAACGAGCAGGATTTTTTGCATTTTAAGTCAGTTTCGCTTGAAATTTACCAATCGAGCAATTGCTCGATTTCGCCAATCAGTTTTGATACGCTGAAGGGCTTGACGATGAAAGCATCACAGCCGGCTTCTAAGGCCCGGGCGCGGTCTTTGGGCAAAGCATGGGCGGTGACCGCAATGATGGGAATATCCCGGGTGAGAATATCATCTTTTAGCACTTGAGCTACTTCCCAACCATCCACTTCGGGCATGGCTAGATCAAGCAAAATCAGGTTTGGGCGCTCAGCGCGAGCCAAATCGATCCCAGATAAACCATCGACAGCCGTAAGTACCTCATATTTGGCACGCTCGAGCAGCAAACGCATCAGAGCAAGATTGTCTTCGTTATCTTCGATGATCAGAATTCGGGAAGGGAACATCGCGTTATTGCTCATTATCGAAAACGCTCTTCCCGCCAAACATCGGCATCATTGTGATAACCGGCTCGTTCCCAAAATCCAAGCTGATCTTGGGTCCGAAACTCCAGGCCGCGTAACCATTTGGCACCCTTCCAAAAGTAGGGAGTTTGGAGATCCGCGCGCCCGGGGATGTGGCCGATAACTCCCCGCAGGGGATAGCCATGATCTGGAGAAAGCGGCTCACCATCGAAGTGCGTTGCCAGCAAAAAAGTATCTTGCAAGACAATTTCGAGCGGCAGGTTGGCGGTGTAACCATATTCAGCGTGTTGGATCACAAATTTGGCCGCTGGTTTCAATTTAATCAAACCTTCTTCTACCAGTGTTTTGACGGAGACCCCTTCCCAAAGTGTGTCGAACTTGCTCCAACGCGTGACGCAATGAATATCCATTTGGATTTTGGCGCGAGGCAATCTTTCAAATTCAGCCCAATTCCAGGTGATTTCTTCTTCAACCTCGCCCCAGATTCGAAAATCCCAGGTTGCGGCGTTAAAGGTCGGCACCTGCCCGTAGTGCAGCACCGGAAATTTTTGGGTGAGTGCCTGCCCCGGGGGCAAGCGCCCCTCCTGGCGGATTTTATCTTCCTCTGCTTTGCGGTTCAAAAAACGATCAAACATTTACGACCTCCAATACAAAGCGTTATTATACCGCTTACAAACTTAAAATACGGACTCCCCCAAAAGGGGGAGTATCCAGGGTTACAGAACCTTTCTCTTCCAAAAATAATGATTCACCAGTTAGGAATTACCCGCCTTCGATAATTTCCCCCAAGTAACCCATCTCAGCCAAAATCGCCAGCACTTTTTCGCCCGCCCCGGGCTTCACAATCACTGTGGTCGGCCCCAACGGATCGCCCAAAAAGCGTGCCGCCCGTGAAGTCCGCAAGGTTTGTAGCAGTTCCGGTGAACCCAGGCGCAAAATCAGGGCGGGCTGCAAGCGCGCCTCCGTGCCGCGTTGCTCCCAGCGAGCCAGCGCCTTGACCACATTAGGCGGCACGTTGCTGGCCGCGCGCGCCAACAGCGTTTGCAGATGCCGGATTTGCAGGCCCTGATCGAGCGCCTGCTCCAGCGAATGCGGCGTCAGACGGTAGCGATATTCATGGCTGGTAGGCTCCTCCCATTGGCAGAAACGGGCAATTTGATAACGGACGGCGCGCGGCGCTAAAAAGGGCACACTGACCCGCCCATCGGAGCGCACATGCAGCGGAACATTTTCAAGCTGGAAATTGGAAGGGGTTCCGTTTCCCAAAAGCTGGGCCGCCCACCCGGAGAGACGAAAGGCCGTGGCATCCCTACTGGGGGTGTCTTCATCTGGCACAGCCAGATCCAAAACACCCAGCCAGTGCAAAGGACCGGTGATCAAATAGCGGATCAGGGCACCATCTACGACTTCCCAATGCTCGAAGCCGCGCAAAAACTCGCCCGTACGCTTATCACGGATAAACCAGGAATCATAATCCCCTGCGGGGCGTTGAAAATCAGGGAAATCGCGGCGCACATCGGCCAGAAAAGCCGAAAGGCTCCACCAGGCTGCCGCGGGCAGGGCTGAAACCAGGCTTAGCACAAACAGGCGCGTCCCCAAGGGATCGTTGTGCCACTCGCCTTCGGGCTGCAAATGCGGCACGTGATGCAAATCGTTATGCGCTTCCGAAGCGCGCCAGGCCGCGAAAAGTTGCGCCAGTGCGGCGCCGCGCTCGGCTTCGAGGTGGGCGCGGGTGGCTTCCACATCGGGCAGGCCCGCGGGATCGAGTAAATTCGCGGTGCGCAACAGGGAGATAGCAAAGGGCAACAATTCTGCCCTCGCCCTGGGCGCTTTTCCCAAAAGGGGCGAGGGGAGATTCAAACGCAGGGCGGCCAGCAACGTGCAAATATGGTCGAGTAGGCTGTCATCCGCGGGGATGGGGTGGGCGCGTTCCCCGGGGGTGGCTGCCCGCCCGAGNNTGCCCGAGTAACAGCAACCCCTCTAAAATTTCTGTTGGGGTTTCCTTGGGGTGTGCGGGCGGAATCAGGGGCTGCAAATCATCCGGAATATAAGCAAATTCTTGGGCACCAGTCGAGGTATCAAAAAAAGCACGGGCTATGAAAGCGCGATACCAGAGCAATTCGGTGGCTGAAATCGGGCTGCGGTCGGGGCGCTCTCGGTCGCGGCGACCAGGTCCCACGGCGCGCACTTCACCAAAGGCGCGGGTAAATTGCGGCCAGGGCAGGCGGCCTTCGTTTTCGAGCAGGGTTTGCAGGGCATTTTGAGCTTCGGGCGGCAGGGCCGCGTAGACTTCGGCGATCAGTTCCGTATCCAGGAGCGCGGCGCTGAGTTGGGGGAGCGCCGCGCGGGCTTCGGGGGCGCTGAGATCAAGGCCCCAATGCTCGGCCAGGATGCGCAGGTGGCCGAGATCGTGGGGGTGTAAGCTTTGGGCAAGCGTGGGCATCAGGCCTGAACTTCGAGCGCGCCGGGGATGATTTGGAGTTTGAGTTGGCGGGTGTGGCCGCCGAACCCGGCGAAAATTTCGCCGTCGATATGGATGCGCAGCGGCACATCGGATTGCAGTTCGAGCGTGCGTAGTGCGCCCATGCGCACCTGCGGAAACTTGCCATGCGTGCCGTTCATCACTTCGGGAACCAGGCGCAGCATCATGGGGCGAGAAACCTTGCCGATGGCGGCGTAATGCAGCAGGCCATCATCAACCGCGGCCTCGGGGGCCACCATGAAACCGCCGCCTTCGCGCGGGCCGTTACAGATCACGAACATGAGGGTTTCTGCCTCCCAGGTTTCGCGGTCAGTGGTGATCGTGAGGCGTGGGGCTTCGTGGTTAAGGGCGATGGTTTGTAAAACGGCAGTGAGGTACATGAGGAAGCCGCGCACCACCGGTAAAGTGTGGGTGCGGATGGTCACGGTGGCGTCAAACCCGATGCCGATGGTATTATCGAAATATTCGTGACGGCCGATTTCATCTTCAATTTGGGCGATGTCGATGCGGCGAGCCTGGCCGCTGAAGATTTGTCGCAAGGCTTGGTTGGGGTCTTTGGGCATACCGATGGCGTGGGCAAAATCGTTGCCAGAACCGAGGGGTATTACGCCCAAGCGCGGGCGCTGCTCTGCGGAAACCTGCATCAGGCCGTTGACGACTTCGTGGGCGGTACCGTCACCACCGGCGGCGATGACCAGTTGATAGCCTTCTTCGGCGGCCTGACGGGCCAACTCGATGGCATGGGTGGGGTAGACTGTGCCAGTCCAATCGGCTCCGCCATACTCATCAACAACAGGACGCAGATCCGAGGCCAATTTCCAGGCATTGCCCATATCAGCGTTGGGATTGAGGATCAGTTTTACGTTTTTGGGGGGCATGGGGCTTCTCCGGGGTGGAATAGGGGAGGATTATACCCTTTCGGGCATTCTATACCCTTTCGGGCATTCTATACCCTTTCGGGCATTNNGCATTCTATACCCTTTCGGGCATTTCTATAAACAACTTAACCCGGAGATAAGAGGCTGGTTACAAGTTTCAAGTGGTCATATCTCTGTTTCCGTTTTTACCTGTCTACTTGTTTGCTTCAATACTTCGACTGGAGTTCCGCACCCGGTAGGATAATTTCTCCCTCTTCGGGGCGACCGAGGCGGGTGATGGCCTCCGGGGTGGTGGCTGCGACCCAGGCAGTGAAGGCCGCGACCAGGGCATCGAGTTCGCGAGCGGTGTAGAGGCCGTCGAGCGGCAAAATTCCCTGCAATAAGCGGTAGCGGGTGATTTCTTCGAAGATGCGCATGGGATCAGGCACTTGTAATCCCTGGTTGTGGAGCAACAACTGGCGCTGCACGCGGCCCTCAAAGGTGTTCTTCGGGAAGGGCTGGCAGCCCAATAGCACGGAAAAGGCCGCGTGAGGGTAAACTTCCAACCATTGACGGGATGAATCAGACTGGGGGTAGGGTTTGTNNCCAGGCCGGGCATTTATCTTTTTGGGCGCGGGTGCGCGGGGTGCGGATGTTGTGCTGGTAAAGTTGATATTCGGCCACGCGGAAACCCTCCCAACGCCCGGGGCGGGGCACGGGATGCAGGGCATCGCGGATTTCAGGGCGTTTGAGCAAGCCCTGGTTGGGGCGGCGCGGGGCGTTTACGGCCACAAAAGCGGCCTGCTGCCCACCTACGTAGGCTGTCACCGCATCCAAATCCCCCTCACCAAGCGCCAGAGGGTTGAGATCACGATCCAGGGCGGCATAAGCCATCGGTTGTTTGCCAGCGGTAGGGTCAATACCAATGAAAGTAGTTTCGTTGAATAACATGGGCGGCCTCTTTAAGTTTGAAAGAGAAAATCACTGTATCCAGTTTAGCGGAAAAGAACGCCTAACGCAATAGGATGTGAGTCAATGATGGTTGCAGTTGCCCCCGATAAAAATCGGGCTATTCCGCTTTGGGCAAACGAAACTGTACCTGTGCCCCTTGCTCGGTTTCTGCGACAATCAGTAGTTGACCCCCGTGGAGTTCCACGATTTTTTGCCCCACGAAACCATACATGGTGAGATCACACTCCGGGGGCGGCTGGCGTTTGGTACCACGGCTCTCAACTGTGAACACCGCACCTTCGGGTTGGTCTTCAACCCGAATTTCAATGGCGGCGCTCTCTTGGGTAAACTCGTTGACGTACGAAATCCACTGCTGTAATCCCTGGCGGATCATGATTTCATCTACGTTGACTTGAATTTCAGAGGAGGTATACGTGATTTCAACCGGATTTTCTTTATGATATTTGCGTTTCCATTCGGAGACAGTTTGCGGCAGAATGTAATCCACCGGCAAGGGCGTAGCCGTCAGGCTGCGCTCTCCCCGCCCCAAACGGGCCATATTTACGAGGGCCTCAATCATAGTGAGGCTATATTGGATGTTGAGAGAAACAATCGTCAGGTCTTCACGGGCTTGATCCGAAATGGGGCCGTCCATACCTTTGAGAACCAGTTTCAAGAATCCCAGGGCACGATTGAAAGGAGATTTCAAATCATGGGCTTCTTTGGAGATAAAAGCGTTCAGATCAAGTTCATCGGGGATTTTGAGTTCTTTCGGCATGTGGAGATTATACCTGCTTGAGGAGTTTTGCGCTTTGCCGTCTTGTTAGGAGGGCTTGATTTTCGATAGAAAAACAGGGAAACCCGCTTGGGTTTCCCTGTTTTGAATAGCAATTTATGAAATTACTCTTGAACCTGAATCACATTGTAGAAATAGCAAACCAACTGATCGTTCAAAGTGACAGACCAGTATTCCCCAAACTGACCGGCGGTGTCGGGAGCTGTCATGGGAACCTTGACCACATAGGTAGCACCGGTGGCAACATCCTGTGTGAGCGGCATACTATCAACCGCGCTGAGGGGCTGATCCACCACAGCGCCCAATTTGGTCACCAGGCTGTTGGCGGCAGTCCAGGTATCCGTACCCACGTTTTCAACTTCCCAGGTCATAGCAAATGTCGCGCCCATTTTGAACACGGTACCATCTGCCGGGTTCTGAGAAACCAAAATACAAGCATTGGTACCACTCGGGGGGTTGGGATTGGTCGGCGGGGCAGTGGGGGAATCCACCACGGGCACATTTTCGGCGTTCTGGGTGCTGACATACGCTGAATTGGCCCAACCAAAACCGCTGGTGGAAACTTCGGTGGAAAGTTTCACCTGCCACCAAGCACCATCGGCACTCTTCCCCGCGATTTCAGCGGTTGCGCCCGGGGCTGCCACAATCAAAGTGGGATAATTGGTGCCGGGACCGCTGCGTACGTTGACGTAATCCGTGGCGGTAGCGGTGGGAGCACCTTCAGCCGGGGGCGGAGGGGTTACATTTTGCGGCGCTACAGAAGCTTTGATCACGGTGGGATTTTCAGGGATATTCTCTTCATCCACCAAATTTACCGAGACCCAGCCAAAGCCCACACCAACGACTTCAGGGTTAATCCGCACGGCCCACCAGTTACCATCTTCACTGATGCCAATCACCAAACCCCGCGCACCATCCTTGGCGATGCCATAAGCCGGGAAGGTCGTTCCGGGGCCGCTGCGCACATACACTTCCTGGCGCGCCACCACTTGCGGATCACTGGGTTGAGGAGGTGTAAAAACAGTTGTGGGCGGCACGGGTGGGGCTTCCAATACCGGGAGGCCATCTGCACCTGTGACAACCGCAAACTTGGCATCAATCCAGGCGCTGCCCGTGGGAGCCAGCGGGAAATCGACGGCAAAGTAAGTTTTATCGGCGCTGATGCCTACTAATTTGGCAACCTGGCCTCCCGCTAAAACACCATAAACGGGATATTGTTGGCTAGGGCCGCTACGGACGTTAACATTGGCTTTCGCCGTCAGGGAGGGTTCGCCTGCCGCAGGGGTTGGCAAAACCGTAACGGCTTCAGGAACCGCGCCTTCATCCGGGGCAACCTCCACCGGGGGAACTTCCGTTGGCGCGGGGGTCGGCTCATTCGAGGAGCAGGCCGCCAACAAGAAGACAGCAACCAGCAGGCTCACGATAAACAACAGAATTGATTTTCGATTTTTCATTTATATCTCCTTTAAAATTCGTTACTTAGAGAAAAGTTAGCTTGATCCAGGGATAAGCATTTGTGAGTTTTATCCCTATCTTGGGAAATTAGCGATTAATACTACCAGACAAATCGAAATTTATCATAAAATTGTGAGAATTTATTCATTTTTTCGTGAGGTACTGCTAGCGGGTTTCAAACGCCCGGATAGCTAACCCGGCTGTAACGGAGCTAAATGCATTGGAGGCTTTAACCTTCTCCGCCCCAAAAATGTTCCCCAGCATTTCAGAAAAAAGCGGAATATTGGATGATCCGCCGGTTTTGACCACGGCATCGATTTGCGCCGGTTCCAGGCCCGAGGCGGCTACCGTTTCCAGTAGCACGTGCTCAATCTCTTGGCGGTAGGTTTCAATATCGCGCTCAAATTGCAAGCGGGTGTAAAGCTCCCAAAGATCAATTTCGGACCCTTTTAACGCGATCAGCGTGGCGGCTTGCTCCGAAAGCTGAATTTTGGCCGCTTCAACCTGGTTGTAAAATTCAAAAGCCAAATCGTCAAATATCAGGGATTGCAGATTTTTCAGGCGCACGGGAGCCACCTCGGCCTGGATGGCTTTATCCAGGTTGCGGCGGGCAATCGGCGTGCTCAATTCGGGCAAGGTGGCCCAATCGGGCACGGCCTCGATCAAATCCGTAATTTCGGGGCGATGGTGCACCAATCCGGCCCCAAAGTGCGGCAACAAACGCTTCTCGATGATGGTGCGGTCAAAATCGCTCCCGGCAATGTCGATGCCGCCGCTGGCGTAAAACCGGCGTTTGCCCGGCTCTCCCAGGCGCATGATGGCAATATCGAGGGTACCGCCGCCAAAATCAAAGATCAGTACATTTTCAGGGCGCGCCAGGGTTTGCTCATAAAACAAGGCCGCCGCCACCGGCTCGAACTCAAAATCCACCTGGGCGAAACCGGCATCGAGGGCGGCCTGCCGCAAAGTCTCTTCGGATTGGTGATCCAGGGCGGGGTCATCGGCAAACTTCACCGGGCGGCCCAGCGTCACGCTCGTGATCGGCTCACCCAATTCGGCTTCGGCGCGGCTTTTCAACGCACTCAAATAAGCCCGCACTAACTCGCCCACGGTGTAATAACGCTCGAACATCTGCGTGCCAGAGACATCGCCCAACCCGGCCCCCTTGCGCAGGGCGGTTTTCAAATATTGCAGCAAACGCCCTGGTTTGAGCACATCCACTTCTACGAAAACATCGTGCATGTAATCGACTTCATCAGCCAGCACTTGAATGGCGCCGGCCCACTGCATTTCGTAGCGCCGGACGCGGTTGACATTATGCTTGTAATACAACTCGATAGCTTCCTGCCCGATGAAGTGCTGATAATCGCGGGTCACATACAAAATAGTTTTGACCACCTCAGGAATCACATTTTGCGGATCCAGCGGCAAAACGCGCACGCGCTGCCCGTCGCTGAGTGCCACGCCGGAATTAGATGTGCCAAAATCGAGGCCGATTTTTATTGCCATACAGGATTTCCTATGGTCAAATTTTTAATCCGCTAAAAAAGCGCAACATGCTGATACTCAGCACACTGAGCATGTCGAAGTGTGCGGTCTTCAACAGGTTCAGACCGCTGGTTTCATTGCTCTGGATTAGATTCCCCTGCTCCGGGGAAAGCTGTGAACCCTAAAATTTCACCATCAACTGGGATGGTACCGCTCTCAAAAAGCTGGGAGGCGGCATGGAGCGTGATTCCGCCGCCGAGGTGAAGTGCCAGCCCCCAATCATCCCCGTTAAGCGCGGCCCCGCCAACCACCTGCACCCCTTTTTCGCGCCGCGCCTTGGAATAAAGCGCCTGCCCGCGCCGTTTGAGATCAGTGGCGATCTCCAACCCCGCCGCGTCGCGATGAATGGCCTTGCCGATTTGGGTCATCACCAGCAGAGCTTGTTCTGCTCGATAGGGGAATACTGCCACCAGATGATCGGATGAATCCAGACGTAGGGCTTCTTCAACGGCAAAGGAGAGCATCTCAGCAGAAAGGCATTGCAGATAACCATCCCGGCTGAGCAAAGCATATTGATCGGTTTCGTGGCCCAAGCCAACTTCCAGGGTTTGATCGCCGGGGAGTTTGGTGCCGGTGCCGATATAGCGATTTTCCACGATGGAGGGGGCCAGCGCCATGCGAATTTTCTTCATAAAGCCCCGCCGGCTGGTTTGGATGAAGAAATCGGCCAGAGCGATTTTGGAGGCGGGCATCAGGCAGGCCAGGGCATCGTTCACGGCTGGCTCATGGGGGATGTCAACCTGATTCCAGGCGCACTCCGGCGCGCTTTTGGGGATGGCAGCCAGCGGCAGAGGAAGAATCCGCCCGGAGGTAAAAATGCAGAAGAGTTCTTCGCTTGAGGGAGCCACTAAAAGCCGCGGCGGTTCTCCTTTTGACGGCAGCCCGCGCAAATTCCCGAGGGTGAGGCCATCGGTGAGGGCTGCGCTATCTAGTTCCAGGCGAAAGATGCGCCCGGTGGCATCATAAATCAATAGGTTCAAGGGATCAACTGCCCGTCCGGGGGCGGCTGTCAACTGAACTTCAGGGAGTTCGCCGCCGAACTGGCGTTTGAGCAGTTCGAGTTGGTATTCGAGGTGGCTGACTTGCTGCTCGTATTCCTGAACGCGCTGGCCGCTGCGCAAGGCGATATTTTCGGCGCGCAGTTTCTCGTTCCAATTGGCGAGTTCGGCCAGGCGGTTGGCAATGAAGCGAATGATGAGCGCGGCTGAATCAGGGCGCTGAGCCACTTCGCTGAGCCATTCGTCAATTTTTTCGGGAGGAAACATGGTAGCTCCGGGGGTTATTCTGAGAGGCGGGCGATACCTGGTAATGAATTCAGCCATAATTTTACATCTTCGGAAAGTTTATTATCGCCGCGACGCTCAGCCTCTTCAG